>NZ_JAKQYH010000066.1:0-95656 GCF_022343545.1 Streptomyces arenae | reverse complement strand
CGGGCCGCCGCGGTCGCGCAGGCCGCCGCCTGCCGCTCCAGCGCGGCGCCGCTGCGACCGGGCGTCCCGGCGCAGCCGTCCAGAGTGGCGGCGGCGCCGCGCAGGCGCCGCGCGTAGCCGTCCATGCGGTCGGCGTCGGCTCTCAGGTCCGTGACGTACGCGAGGAGTTCGGGAGCGGTCGGGACGGATTCGGTCGCCATGCGGGGTCACCTGTGCTCGGAGGGACGGCTAGCGCGGCAGCACCGCGCCCGCGCTGCGGTGGGCCATGAACCGGGGGCTCGTCAGGGCGAACCCGGGCCGTACGGCGTCCAGTTCGAGGATCTGGAGCTGCCGGGCGAGCGGCCCGTGGGCGCCGTCGAGCCGGAGCCGCACCCGCGGTCGGGCATGGGCGTGCGGCTGTCCGCGGGCACGGACCAGGGTGCGGACGGTGCTCTCGCCGCGGCGGCCGTAGAGCACCCAGTCCGCCTCGGGACAGCGCACACCGGGCCCCGGGCGGCCCTCGACGGACAGGCCCAGTTCCGGTGCCCGTACGCGTAGTTCGCGCCCTTCCACCCGGACGTCGGCGCTCGCCTGGACGGCCGGCTGGGCCCACACCTCCTCCGCCACCGCCCGCGCCTCCCGGCTTCCGACGGCGAGCGAGACGACGTACCGTCCGGTGCGGCGCAGATCGGCGGGGCGCAGCAGGTCGGCGGCGATGTCGTGGGCGTGCGGCCGCCACGGGTCGTCGACCGGGACGGACAGGGCGAGTTCGGTGTAGGGGCCGAGGGTGGTGCAGCGGTGCTCGTACAGGGAGAGCACGGCGAGGGCGCGGCGGCCGAAGCGGGTGGGGACCAGCCAGGCGACGTCGGGCAGCAGGGTGCGGGCCACGTCGGGATCGACCGGGTAGCACAGGTGGACGGCGGAGGAGTCGTAGTAGCGGACCGGTACGTCGACCGGGCCGGCCGAGGTCACCAGGCCCGTGGTGGGGACGGTCAGGAAGGGGTGGCCCTCGGGCGGGCGGCCGCGGTCGCCGAGCCGGTAGACGCGGCTGCGTTCGACCCGGCCCCGGTAGGGGGTGAGGGCGCGGTCGATGTCCACGCGCGCCTGCGGGACCACCGTCTCCAGGTGCTCCAGGTAGCCGCTGAGCAGGTGGCAGAGCGGGAACTCGCGGGTGGGGCCGGTGTAGTCGACCTCGTACCGGTTGGGGTGCGGGGTGCCCGCGGTGCCGGTGCCGCGGCCGTCGAGGACCGGCACGATGTCGTGCCGGTTGGTGACACCGGCGACCCAGGTGCGCGGGTCGGCGGGGCTCCCGCCACCCAGGGGCGCCCCCACGGCGACCACGTGGGTGACCCGGTAGGCGCGGCAGAACTCGTCGTCCCGCGCGAGGTTGAGCAGCGCGATCCCGCCCTCGCCGTGGCCGATCAGCGCGAGGTCGGCGCCGCGCGGGATGCCGTGGTCCCGGACGGCCAGCAGGACGGCGCGGGTGTACGGCGAGTCGGCCATGAACAGGTTGCGCCAGGCGCCGGCGAAGTCCTGGGCGCAGTCGTCGCGGGGGCGGCCGGGGGCCGTGCCGGGCGCCTGGACGACGTAGCGGAGCACGCCGTCGGGACCGCGTACCTCCTGGACGAGGAGCCGGCCGCCGGCGGAGAGGGCGTCGATGTTGCGCAGGAAGCCCAGGAGGGAGCCCTCGGCGGCGAGGCCACGGGCCTCCCGCGCGGTCGGTTCGACGGCCTGGGGCGCTCCCTCCGTCCGGTCCGCGGCGCGGGAGCGGAAGGGGCCGATGCCGTCGCCGGGGCCGGCGGTGAGTCCGTGTCCCGCGGCCAGCGCCCAGGCTGCCTCGTCGTCGCCGGGGTCCTCGGCCAGCAGGCCCCGGACGATCAGCAGTCCGGTCAGGACCGGGGCCAGTCCGCAGAGCGCGCGCTGGGCGTCCGGGTCCTCGAAGAGGGCCCGCAGCGCGCGGACGGCCGCCTCGTCGTCGGCGTCGACGGCGTCCGTCAGCCGCCGCACGCCCGGGTCGTGCGCGAACTCGGGGTGGTCGAGCAGGAGTGCGGCGAGCCGCAGCCGCAGCGAGGTCACCGCCACCAGCGCGGCCAGGCTCTGGCGGCCGAGCAGTTGCCCGGCCGCGCCGAGCAGCCGGCCCATGCCGTCCGGGGCCACGACCGCCGAACCACCTAGGCCCTGCTTGTCGGTGAGCGCCCGCAGCAGTGCCCACCGGGCCGCGCAGCCGGTACGCGGGTGGCGGCGGGCGGCGGCGGTCAGCGCCGGGGCGAACAGGACGGAGCTGGTCCGCGCGGAGACCTCGCGGATGCCCTCGGCGACGTCCACGACGTCACGGGCGCACGCCCGCAGCGCTTCCGCCGCGGGCGGCCCGTCGGCATGGCGATGCGCTGCCATCCGACGCTCCCTCGGATCGACGACAGCCCCTCGTCCCATCCTGGTCCCGAGCCCCGCCCCCCGCACCTTCGCCCGTCCGGCCGAGGCCGGCCCCACGTGCACACGCACCCGTCCCGGCCCGCAGTACGCCATGGCCCCGGCCCACGGAGCCGCTGCGGGCCGGGGCCGGCGGGGAGGCCCACACCAAGCGTGGCGGAGTGCCACCGGACAGGAAGCCCTCACGCCGAATCCCGTCCGGTGCCGCCCGGTACAGAACCCGCGTCACGAGCGAGGGCATGCCGTCCAGTGCCGGCGCGCGGGAACCGGTGCGGTGCCGCCGGGTGGAAGCCACGCGCCGGACAAGGGCGGTGCCGTCCGGTCGGGGCCGTGGGGGTGGGTGGTCAGGTGGGCGGGGTGAGGCCGGCCGCGAGGGTCGCTCCCAGTTCCCAGCATGCTTCGAGGTCGGCCTTGGACGGCTCGCCGGTCACCGTGACCGGTTCGGCGGCCCTGCGCCAGTCGAGGCCGGTGGTGATGGTGTCGAGGGCTCGCAGGGCGCCGGTGACGTCGTTGCCGCCGTGCACGTAGGCACCGAACGGACGGCCGCGCGTCCCGTCCAGACACGGGTAGTAGATCTGGTCGAAGAAGTGCTTGAGGGCGCCGGAGAGATAACCGAGGTTGGCCGGGGTGCCGAGCAGGTATCCGTCGGCCGCCAGCACGTCGGAGGCGGTGGCGGACAGGGCTGCCCGCCGTACCACCCGCACCCCCTCGATCTCCGGGGTGGTCGCCCCGGAGACCACGGCCTCGAACATGGCCTGGCAGTGCGGCGAAGGGGTGTGATGGACGATCAGCAAGGTGGGCACAACGGCACCCTGCCCTGTGCCGCCCGCCGACGGCAAACGGCGGCGGGCGGGGGTGAGCCCCGGGGCGCGGGGGTGAGCGGGAACGGGCTCAGGGGCGGCTCACGGCTGTGCGGACATCGTCCGGCAGTTGGAGCCGGCCGGTATGCCGGAGAGCCGGGCCGTCAGCCAGGCGACGGCGCTCCCCTGGTCGGTGAGCAGGGGCGCCAGATGGTTGAGCAGGGCGCGGCCCGCGTCCGGCAGGACGACCGGCACATAGGTGACGTCCGCGCCCTCGCCGCACCAGTCGACGGCGAGCTGCCGGGCCTGCGCGTGCGGTACGAGGTCGTCGCTGACGCCGGTCGCGAGCCGTACCGGGCTCGCCGGCGCCGTCCTGCCGATGCGCTGCTCGTTCAGGAAGGCCTGGAGCGCCGGCTCCTCGGCGATGACCTCGGAGATGGAGCTGCCGTCGTCGGTCCAGGCGGTGCTGTGCTGGGAGCCGTAGGCGAAAAGCGCGTCCCCGACGCACATCGTCGACAGGTCGGTGAGCGCGGCCCGGCCCGCCGTCCCGAGATGGGCGTCGACGATCGGCTTCAGCTCCGGGTCGGACTGGACGAACCCGTTCACCGCCCAGCCGAGCGCGCCGGCCAGGTCGCTGCCGTCGATGGCCGCGGTGACGGCGGTGAGGTCGGCGGGCGGCGCCCCGGCGTAGCTGCCGGCGAGGGTGACGTCCGGGGCGTAGTCCGGCTGGAGTTCGGCGGCCGCGGCGGTGGCGCCACCGCCCTGGCTGTAGCCGAACAGACCCACGCGCGAGGCGGTGGTCACGGAGGCGCCCGGCACCTTCCGGGCGGCCCGTACGGCGTCCAGGACGGCGTGGGCGCCGTCCAGCCGGTTGACGTAGGTGTGCAGCCGGTCGGTCGCGCCGAGCCCGACGTAGTCGGTGACGACGACCGCGACGCCCTCGGCGAGCAGCCGGTAGACCGCCAGGTCCTCGTAACCGACGGACACCGTCCGGCCGTTGAGGAGCAGCGGGTACTGGAGGCCCATGGAGGCGGCGCACTGGTCGCCCTGCCCCATGGTGCCGGGGGCCAGGGCCACCAGCGGGCGGGCGCCGGGGCCGAGCCAGGGCAGCGTCGGCTCGATGTAGGCGCCGGTGACCGCGACGGGTTCACCGGCGGAGTCGGTGGACTTGTACATCAGCCTGGTCGCGGTGCCCGGCAGGGGTCCGGGCAGGCTGGGCAGGCTGAGGGCGAGCGGGAGGGGCGCGGTGCGGACGAGCGCGCCGTCGGCCGTGGGGAGGCCGGCGGGCGGGTCGTAGAAGGCCGGGATGGTGACACCCCGGGAGACCTCCGCCTGGGAGACCGTGGCCTGTGCTGTCTGAAGACAGAGGCAGGCGGCGGCGGTGACGGCGGTGGCCAGCAGACGTACGCGGACAGGCATGGGGAGCCTCCTGGACGTACTGGACGTGGGAGGTGGAGCGGACGTCCCCGGAGCGGCCGACGGGGCGGGTACCTATTACCCGACGGTAACGAGCGATGAGTTACCGCGGGTAGCAGCTGTTTGGTTACGTTTCAGTAATATGACGGACGGTCAACGCCCCTGTTACCGAGCGGCGTTGTCGGCGCCCCCCGTTACAGTGCCCGCCTGGGATGCCGGAGGGGGAGGCCGTGGAGAACATCGGAGCAAGAGCCGCGCTGCTCGCGCTGGTCGCCGGGCTGCTGACGGGGTGCGGCGCGGCGCCGCGCCCGACCGACGTCACGGCCTCGGGGCACGGGTCGAGCGGGGTGGCCGGCAGCGCCGGGACGATCGGCAGCGCCGGGACGATCGGCCGCGCCGGGTCGGCCTGTGTCCTGCCGGTGACGTTCGACATCGCCACGGGGTGGGAGGCCGAGGCCGTCGACGGTCTGGCCGCCGTGGCGTCGGGCGGCGTCGACGGGGACACCGTGGACAGCCTGCTGCGGCAGGGCCCGGTGACCCTCGTCTGCGAGATCGACGCCAAGCCCGCCGGGGCCGTCGGCTTCCTGCGGGTGTCGACCGGGAAGCCGGGCAGCGGGGACGCCCGCGCGGTGCTGCGGGCGTTCGTGGCCGCCGAGGGGGCCACCTCCCGGGCCGCGTACCGGACCTTCAGCGCGGGCGGCCTCTCAGGGGTCCGGGTCGACTACGTCCACTCCAGTGAACTCCTCGGCGAGCGCACGAAGGAGTCGGCCCTGGCCGTGGTCACGTCCCGGGGGCCCGTCGTACTGCACCTGGGCGGGCTCGACAGCGCGGAGCACGACGAGATGCTCCCCGCGTTCGAGCTCGCCCAGGGCACACTGCGTTCCTCGTAGGGGTAGGTGCGTTCCTCGTAGGGGTAGGCGGTCAGGCCTCGTAGGCGTCAGGCGGTCAGGCGGAGGTCCGCCGGGTGCGCCACAGCAGCACGGCCCCGCCGGCCAGCAGCAGCGCACCGAGAGCCGCGGGCCAGAGGTCGGCACCGGTCTCGGCGAGGCCGCCCTGGACGGCCTGGGGCTGGGTCTGGGGCTGGGTCTGGGGTTCGGTCCCCGGCGCGGTGGCCGTCTCCTGGCCCGCCGGGGCGGCCGCGGTCGCCGACGGGGTCGTGGTCTCGGGCCGCTGCGTGGGCTTGCTGATGACACCGCCGGCCGACTTCTTGGGCGACGCGGTCTCGTAGACCCTCGGCAGGCCGGTGGAGCCGGCCGGAGCGGTGGTCTCCGTCGCCGGGGTGCCGGCCGGCGGCTCGGAGGGCTCCTCGCCCCCGGCACCGGCGGGCTCGGAGGGCTCGGAACTCGCCGGCTCGGACGGCTGCGCGGGCTCCGACGGCTGCGCGGGCTCCGACGGTTCCGAGCTCGCCGGCTCGGACGGCGGGGTGGCCGGGTTGCCGGTCTCGCTCGGGGCGGGCTCGGGGCTCTGGGACGGCGGCTGCTCGGCGGCCCCCGCGCCGCAGGTGCGGCCGGAGTTGATGCAGTCGACCATCTTCCGCATCAGGCCCTCGTCGAAGACGTTGATAAAGTCGCCGTGGTCGGTGACCGGCTTGTGCAGCTGCTCGGGGAACGAGTCCACCGCGAACAGCGGGACCGTACGGCCACCGTCCTGGAGGCTCGGCGCGTCCACGTCGTAGACGATGCGCTGCACCAGTTGCGGGATGGCCTTGAAGCCGTTCGGGCAGCTGCCGTCGGCGGCCTCGAAGGCCACGTGGGTGCGGTGGTTGGCGCTGTCGATGTTCCGGCCGTCCCAGCAGCTCTGGAACCTGAACGTGCGCACGACGTCACTGCCCTGGGGGCAGAGCGGGTACTTGTCCTTAAGCTGCCGGTCCTCGAAACCGGTGCAGCTCCAGGAGGCGTTGGCGTTGCCCGGACCGTTGACGAAGGCCTTGGCGTCGCCGGTGATGATGCGCAGCAGCCGCGGCATCTCGGTGACCTTGGAGGTGGGGTTGCCCTCGAAGGTCAGCGTGACCTGCTTCGCCGTGACGATCTGTCCGGCGTTGCCCTCCGTGCCACCGCCCGGCTTGTCGGCGTCCCGCTCCTGCTTGCCGTTCTGGAGCCGGAGCACGGGCCAGTAGTACGTGGACTTGTCACCCTTGTCCGCGCAGCTGGTGTCGGCGTTCGCGAGGTCCTGGTCGCTGGCGAAGGCGTTGTTGGACTGGTTGCCGATGTAGTCGTGGAAGTGGTGGGCACCGTTGGAGACCCCGGGCGCGACGATCACGTTGTCCGAGTTGAACAGGCCGTTCGCGTTGACGCCGCAGCTGGAGGCGAAGGTGCCGGTGGAGCCGCCGGACTGCTCGGCCGGGTTCTTCGCGTCGGGCTGGACGGTGGTGATGTCCACGTAGTCGGCCGCCACCGGTCCGTTGCCGCCCTGACCGCCGGCGCCCGTGCCGGTGCCGGCGCTCTGGCTCGGCGAGGCGCTGCTCCCGTTGCCCGCGCCGCCATTGTCCTGAGGCGGCGTCGACTGCCCGCCGCCCTGGTCCGTCGAGCGCAGGGTGCAGGCGGCGAGGTCGTCGAGGCCCTGCGGCCGGTCGCCCTCGCGGTCGATGGCGTCGCCGATGCGCCGCAGCGTCCCGGACCGCTGCTCCTTGAGCGGGTTCATGATCGTCTGGTCGGCGAGTTCCGGGTTCTGCCGGATCGCCTCGGCCGAGTCCTTGAGTTGCTGGTACGCGCCCGCGATCTGCTTGTCCAGCTCGGCGAGTTCGCCGTCGACCTCGGCGCGGGCCCCGTCGGGCACGTCCGTCAGCCGGCTGCCGACGTCGGGGCAGTAGACCGTGGGCGCGGACAGCACCTGGGCGGTCTGGCCATGTGCTGACTGGTCCCAGCCGCCCTCGGTGGCCGAGGCGTAGACGTTCACCGCGACCAGGCCTCCCCCGCCGAGCATGAGGGCGACCGCTGCGAAGGTCGCGCGTCGTGCGCCGGTCGGGCGTCTGCGCCTGTTGCGTCTCAAGGTCGAACTCACGGTCATACCCCTGCGTGGTCGTGGGCGGCCGGGCATGGAAATCCCCCGCCCCATACGGACCGCGGCACAACCGTGTTCAACAGCACCAGAAATTCACGGCGACCTCACAGAAAGAGGCCTCCCGGGTGACTGTCCGGACACGGAGCGCAACCGGAGGAAGGACAGGACCACCGGCACAATTCTCACTTTTCGTGCGAAACTGGTTCGAAACCGGCGGGGAGGTGGCCCGGTCATGATCGATGCGGAGATCGACTACGCGACGGTCTTCCAGCACCTGCCCGGGATGGTGGCACTGCTGACCCCCGACCTGGTGTACGCGGACGCCAACGCGGAGTTCCTGCGCATGGCCGGACGCAGGCGCGAGGACGTGGTCGGCCGGTACCTGTTCGACGTGTTCCCCGACAACCCCGACGACTCCGCCGCCACCGGCATGCGCAATCTGGAGTGCTCACTGCGCCGGGTCCTCGCCACCGGGGAGCGGGACACGATGGCCCTCCAGCGGTACGACGTGCAGGACACCGACCGGCCCGGGCACTGGGACGAGCGCTACTGGAGCCCGGTGAACGTCCCGATCCTGGACCCGGACGGCAAGGTCGTCCTGCTGGTGCACCGGGTCGAGGAGGTCACCGAGCTGATCCGGGCCCGCCGGGCCGCGGGTGACGGGCAGGCGCAGCTCCTGGAGGGCGAACTGTACCGGCGCGCGGGCGAGTTGCAGGAGGTCAACGAACGGTTGCGGCAGGCGCACGCCCAGGAACGCCAGGTGGCCGTCGCCCTCCAGGAGGCGATGCTCCCCGCACCGGGGCGGCTGGGGCGGCACCGGGCGGCCGTGCGCTACCGGCCCTCGACGGGCGGGCTGAACGTGTGCGGCGACTGGTACGACCTGGTCGACCTGGTGGGCGGCGACCGCGTCGGCGTCTCGGTGGGCGACGTGGTCGGCCACGGGCTCGCGGCGGCCTGTGTGATGGGGCAGTTGCGCAGCGCCCTGACGGCGGCCTCCCGGGTCGCCGCCGGCCCGGCCCAGGCACTCGACGTGCTGGGCCGGTACGCGCACGTGGTGGACGGCGCCGAGTCGGCCACGGCGGTCACGGCGTTCGTCGACTTCTCCCGGCACACGGTCACCTACAGCAGCGCCGGACACCCGCCGCCCGCCCTGCTGCACACCGACGGCGGGGTGGAGTTCCTCGACCGGGCCACCGATCCCCCGCTCGACGCCCGGCCCGACCCGATGCCACGCCCCCAGTCCGTCACCACGTTCGAGGACGGCGCGACGCTCGTCCTCTATACCGACGGACTGATCGAGCGGCGCCGCGAGGACATCGACACCGGGCTGTGCCGGCTCGCCCGATCGCTCACCGCGCACCGCGAGTCGAACCCGGAGGACCTCGCCGACGCCGTGCTGCGGGAACTGCTGGCACCGGAGGGGGCCACCGACGACACCGCCCTGGTGGTCGTCCGGCTGTGATCGGTCAACGCCCGAACTCCCGTCCCTCACAGTCACGTTCCGAGCAGTACGACGAACATCACAAATACGTATCGGACATTACGCACGTCAACCTTCACACGAGTGACACAAGTTGGCTAAGTTGACGTTTAAGCCGCTCGGCTCCCCCCGGCGAATCCCGTCGGGCCGCGCGGCCTCCGCCGAGTCCGGGCCTCACGAGGCGAATCCGGAGCCGGGGACCCAACCGACCACTGGGGTGAATCGGCCGGCTGCTCGCGAGGGCAGCGGCCGTAGGGCATACCTTCCGGATTCCGTTCCACGCCCGAACCCGACAGCTAACCCGGTAGGCGGAGTACGGAAGGAGCACGACCCCCATGGCGTCCGAGAGCCGTGACGAGGTTCGACAGCGGATCAACAGCCTCTACGACCGGGCCGAGAACGCCACCGGGAACTACAACGCCACACGCGCGATGAACGGGGGGTCCCGGTCACGCGGTGTCCCGCTGTTCAAGCGGACGCGCCGCGACGACCCGGGCCTCGACAACATCGCCCGGGAGTGGTTCGAGGGGGCCCGCGCGAAGCTGGGGCCGAGCGTTCCGGCCGCGCTGCCGACCGACCGGATGCCCGACCGTTCGGGCCCGCGACGGCCCGTCAGCGCGATGGCCGCCGACCTGCTCAGCCAGCTGGAGGGCGGCGGCCCGGCCCGGCCCGCGCTGCCCGCGGGGCCGTCCGGGCAGAGTGACGTCGAGGTCGTCCGCGAACTCCCGGCGGAGCGCCCGAAGCTGGAGCTGACGGCGGGATCCGCCGCGGCGCCCGAAGCCCCGGCCGTCCGGCCCGGTCCCGTTCCGCAGCCCGCCCAGGAGGCCGGGAACCCGTGGCCCGTGCCCGAGGCACAGGTCCCGGCGCAGGAGTGGCAGACGGGCATCGGTGGCATCCCCGCCCAGCGCACGGACTCCGGCGTCCTGGCCGCCACGGGTGTGCTGCCGGCGATGAACGCGCCGGACACCGGCGCGTTCCCCGCCGTGCCCCCGACGGACACCGGCTCCTTCCGCGTCATGACCCCGGGCGCGGGCGCGGCGGCCCAGGCCATGCCCCCGACCGCGGACACCGGCGGCTACCGCGTCATGACCCCGGGCGCCACGGACCCGATGACGGACAGCGGCGCCTTCCGCATCATGACGCCGGGCGCCACCGGCACCTTCCCGGCCGTGACACCGATGGACCCGGGCCCGGCCACGGCCCCGGCACCGGCGGACACCGGCTCCTTCCGCATCATGACGCCGGGTGCCACGGGGACCTTCCCGATGCCGTCCGGGACCGACTCGGGCGCCATGCCGACCGCCGCACCCGCCGGCACCGGCACCTTCCCCACCGCCGCACCGGTCGGCACCGGCACCTTCCCCACCGCCGCGCCCATGAACACGGGCGCCTTCCCGACGGCCGCGCCCGCGCCGGCACCGGTGGACACCGGCGCGTTCCAGGCCATGTCGCCGGATGCCGCCGCGTACGCCGCCGCCTACGCCGCGCAACCGGCCCCCGAGGGCTATGCCTACCCCGCCGGCTCCTACGAGACGGCGATCGCCGCCCCCACCGCGGTGATGCCCGCCGTACCGCCGGCCGCCCCCGGTACGGGTGCCTACGCCGCGGCACCCATGGCACCCATGGCCGAGACGGGCATGGGCGCCTACGGCGCCGGCCTGGCGCCCGGGGCGACCGCCTACGCCGCCGCGGCGGCGATGACCGCACCCCAGGCACCGATGCCCGCACCGATGCCACCGGCCCAGCCCGCGATGGCCGCGCCCCCCATGACGATGGCCGGCGCTCCCATGGCGATGACACCGCCCACCGCGATGACCACCGCGCCGATGGCGATGGCCACGTCCGCCGCACCGATGGGCGCCGCCCCCATGGCGATGCCCGCGCCCGCGATGGAAATGGCCGCGCCCTCCATCGCCATGACCGCACCCCCGATGGAGATGGCCGCGGCTCCCATGGCCATGTCCGCGCCCTCCATCGCCATGACGGCGCCTCCGATGGCCATGGCCGCGCCCCAGATGGAGATGCCCGCGCCCTCCATGGCCATGACGGCGCCTCCCATGACGCTGCCCGCGCCCCCCATGGCCATGACGGCGCCTCCCGTGACGATGGCCGCGCCCCCGATGGAGATGGCCGCGCCCTTGATGGACATGGCCGGTGCGGCTGCCGTCGGCGCCGCTCCGGTTCCTGCCGCTCCTGCGCCGGCGATGGTCGCCGCTCCGGCTGCCGCCGCCTACGCCGACGCCGGGGTCTTCGGCCGGACCGGGGCCGTGGCCGAGCCCGGCAAGGCCATGAAGGCGCTGGAGTTCGCGCGGGCGCAGATCGGGCGGCCGTGTGTCTGGGGGGCGACCGGACCGGAGTCGTACGACTGCTCCAGCCTGACCCAGGCCGCCTGGCGCGCCGCCGGCGTCACGCTGCCGCGCACCGCGGCGGAGCAGACCCTGGCCGGCACCCCGATGACGCTGGCCGCCGTCGAGCCCGGTGACCTGATCTTCTTCTTCGACGACGACAGCCACGTCGGGATCTACGCGGGTGGCGGCACGATGATCCACGCGCCGAGCCCGGGGGCGTCCATCCGCGAGGAGTCGATCTACAACGCCGGGGAGTCCGCGATCCACCGGGTGGTCCGCCCCGCCTGAGCGGGACGGGCCCCGGGGTCAGACCCTCCGCCGCCGCGCGCGCCAGCTCTCGTGGTGGTCCAGGAGGGTCTCCTCGACCGGCCGGTAGACCAGGCCGAGTTCGCGGACGCCGCGGCCGTTGTCGACCCGGAAGCGGATGCCGAGGTGCCGGCGTATGTACTCCTGGCTGAGGCCGAAGAGCGGGCCGAGGACGCGCACCGGCCAGTGCGGGAGCGCGGTGCGCGGCAGCCGCGGGTCCCAGCGGTGCCGGGAGCGGATGATCCGGGCCATGTCGTGGAACGACGTCATCGTCTCGTGGGCGACGATGTAACGGCCCTCGGCCGCCGGGTTCTCCGCGGCCGCGATGTGCGCGTCGGCGACGTCGCGGACGTCGGCGGTGGTGAAGCTGAAGTCCGGGGCGCCGTAGCAGAAGTAGCCCTTGAACAGCTCGTCCAGCAGGAACAGACTGCCGGACTCGGAGGCGGGCGTGAGGGAAGGCCCCAGCACGAGACCGGGGTTGATCGAGACCAGCCGCCAGCGGTCCTGGGCGGCCGCGGCGTCCAGGACGGCGCGTTCGGCGACCGTCTTGGCGTAGTGGTACGGGTTGTTCGCCACCGTGCTGGTCGTGTTGAAGTAGCGCTCCGTCAGCACCTGGCCGGCCATCTCGCGGACGTCGGCGTAGTCACCGAAGACCGTACCGACGGTGGAGGTGAACACCAGGGTCGTCACCTCGGGGGTGCGCGCCACGCTCCCGAGCACGTTGCGGGTGCCGAGCAACGCGGGGTCCACGACGTCCCGTTGCCCGTTCTCGATCCGCTCCGGCATCAGGAAAGGCGAGGCCACGTGGAAGACGGTCGCACAGCCGCGGAACGCCTCGTCGAAGGAGCCGTCCGCCAGCAGGTCGGCCCGGAACAGGGCGAGCCGGCCCGGGAAGGCCTCCTGGAGGTCCCACAGCGGCCGTGCCTTCGCCGGGCCGGAGGCGCCTCGGACGGTGGCGTGGACCCGGTAGCCCCGCTCCAGCAGCCGTCGTACCAGGTGGCTGCCGACGAATCCGCTGCCGCCGGTCACCGCGACCGTCGTGTCCCCGCGTACGTCCACGCTCTCACCCCTCACGCCCCGGGCACACCGCGCCTCGGCGCGCCGCAGGGGACAGGGTGGTGCATGGCGGGCCGGAGGGGAACAGGCGGCGGGCGGGACGGCCGCCGCGCGGCCATAAGGCAGCCTCGCGTGGGTCATAAGATCGGCTTATGAGGTCATAGACCGGACCCGCGTACTAACTTAGGACTGCCTTAGTTTAGGCTTCCCGTTCGAGATCGATTGCCTTCACTCGATCGATTGTCTCCGCTCGAAGGGAACCTGATCATGCCGCGCCCCCTGCGGGTAGCCATCGTCGGTGCCGGCCCGGCCGGGATCTACGCCGCCGACGCCCTGCTCAAGTCCGAGGTGGCCGCCGAGCCCGGCGTGTCCATCGACCTCTTCGAGCGGATGCCCGCCCCGTTCGGCCTGATCCGGTACGGCGTCGCCCCCGACCACCCGCGCATCAAGGGCATCATCACGGCCCTGCACCAGGTGCTGGACAAGCCGCAGATCCGCCTCTTCGGCAACGTGGACTACCCGTCCGACATCAGCCTCGACGACCTGCGCTCCTTCTACGACGCGGTGATCTTCTCGACCGGTGCCACCGCCGACCGCGAGCTGCGGATACCCGGCATCGAGCTGGACGGCTCCTACGGCGCCGCCGACTTCGTCTCCTGGTACGACGGCCACCCCGACGTGCCGCGCACCTGGCCGCTTCAGGCCGAGAAGGTCGCGGTCCTCGGCGTCGGCAACGTGGCCCTGGACGTGGCCCGTATCCTCGCGAAGACCGCGGACGAGTTGCTGCCCACGGAGATCCCGCCGAACGTCCACGACGGCCTGAAGGCCAACAAGGCCCTCGAAGTGCACGTCTTCGGGCGCCGCGGCCCGGCGCAGGCGAAGTTCTCCCCGATGGAGCTGCGGGAGCTGGACCACTCCCCCAACATCGAGGTCATCGTCGACCCCGAGGACATCGACTACGACGCGGGATCGATCGAGACCCGGCGCGGCAACAAGCAGGCCGACATGGTCGCCAAGACCCTGGAGAACTGGGCGATCCGCGACGTCGGTGACCGCCCGCACAAGCTCTTCCTGCACTTCTTCGAGTCCCCGGCGGAGATCCTCGGCGAGGACGGCAAGGTCGTCGGGCTGCGCACCGAGCGCACCGCCCTGGACGGCACCGGCAACGTGAAGGGCACCGGCGAGTTCAAGGACTGGGACGTCACCGCGGTGTACCGCGCCGTCGGCTACCTCTCCGACAAGCTGCCGAAGCTCCCCTGGGACATCGACTCGGGCACCGTCCCGGACGAGGGCGGCCGGGTCATCGAGGAGGGCGGCAACCACCTCCGGTCGACCTATGTGACCGGCTGGATCCGGCGCGGCCCGGTCGGTCTGATCGGCCACACCAAGGGCGACGCCAACGAGACGGTGTCCAACCTGCTGGACGACTACGCGAACGGCCGGCTGGGGACCCCCGAGGCGGCGGCGCCGGAGGCCGTGGACGCGTTCCTGGCCGAGCGCGACGTCCGCTTCACCACCTGGGAGGGCTGGTACCGGCTGGACGCCGCCGAGAAGGCGCTGGGCGAGCCGCAGGGCCGCGAGCGCGTGAAGCTCGTCGAGCGTGAGGACATGCTCCGGGAGAGCGGCGCCTGACGGACCCCGTCAGGGGCCGACGGACCGCGTGAGGGGCGACGGACCGCGTGAGGGGCGACGGACCGCCGTGGCGCCCGCACGGCAGCCGGCGCACCTTCGAGCGGCGAACGGGCCCCGCCCCGAAGCGGATGGGCGGGCGGGCCCCGTTCGCCGCGTCAATTGTGCTGGGCCCGGCGGATCAGGGGCACGGGTGAACCGGCGTCGTACGACGCACACGGTGCACACCCCGGATGCGGGGCGCGCTCCCCGTGCGCGGGCGGCCCCCGCTCTGTTTGACACGCTCCCGAGCGGTGATACTGGAGGCGCACTCCCCTCCCACCAGCAGATTGGCCCATGTCGAACTCCGCCGCCGACCACGCCGCCCTTCCGCAGTCCGTCTGGCCCGCCCGTGGCCGCCACACGGGCCCGGACTCCGAGGAGGTCATCCGCCGGATCCTGCGTCTTCGCAAGGAGACCGGCGCCCTCGACGACTTCGCCGAACCCGCCGTGCCCGAGGACTCCGACCGGCGGGTCTTCGAGGCCCGCTGGCGTGTCGACGACGGCGCGGTCACGGTCCGCGCCCGGCTCACCCTCGTGGCGCACGAGGGCCGGCAGGCCGGGCGGGAGTGGCAGCTGGTCGCCGAGGCCGAGCGGCCCTGGGACGACGGCTGGCCCTCCCCGGCGACGATGTTCTGGCCCGACGGCGACGAGGCCGGTGACGGCGGTGAGGCCGCCTGGGACTACCTTCCGGCCGTCGCCGGTGTGCGGCTGCGCACCGTCAACCCGTTGCCCGCCGACGACAAGGACATGCGCCGGGTCCTGCGCGACGCCGCCAAGGACGCCTGGTGCGTCAACCTCGTGGTGCACGAGGCGATGACGCCCGACACACTCGGCCGCCTCCCGCTGGTACGGCGGCTGCCCCCCGGCCTCGCCCACCGCGTCGTGGAGCACCGGGCCGCGCCCGAGCAGTTCCGGGCCGTCAACTGGGCGCTGCGCGACCTCGGCGCGGAGATCCCGCGCGGCGGTGCGATCCTGCTGCCGCCGGACCCGGCGCCGTCCGGATACGACCCTCAGGAGTACGCGGTGCGCAGCGTGTTCCTGGACGGTTCGGAGCCCACCGAGCTGATCGCGCTGCTGGTCCGGTTCGCCGCCCTGCCCAGGCCCGCGCCGCAGGGCACCGAGGAGGCTCTGTCCGATCTGCGCGACAACTGGACCCTGATGACGCTGGAGGAGCAGCTCGACCGGGAACGCAAGCTCGTCGCGCAGTACTCCGAGGCCCTGGAGGCCATGACCCGGTCACGGGATCTGTACCGCGAGTCGGCCGAACGGGCCCACGAGGCGCTGGCCGCCCTTCGCGACTCCCCCGCCCCCGTCGCCGCACCGGTGCCCCAACCCGCCTCCCCCTTCCAGCAGTTGACCCGCGCCTTCAAGGGCCTGCGGGCGCCCAGGGAGAATCCGGCGCCGGCCGCCGCGGCCGAGGAGGAAACCGGGGGGACAGAGCCGCGGCCGGACCGGTAAACCGGGAAGACGGACCAGTGAGAGGCCCCGGGCGGACCGGGGCCGGACGACAGGACAGCCATGGACACCACCACGACCGTGCTCGTGATCTGCGCGATCGTCGCCGCGGCCCTGCTCGCCGGGGCGGTCGCCGTACTCGTACGGCTGGTCCGCACCCGGCGCACGCTGCGCCGTGCCGGACTGCCGACCGGCTCCCGCTGGGTGTTCTGGGGCGCGGTCCTGTATCTGGTGCTGCCGACCGACCTGCTGCCGGACCCGATCTACCTGGACGACATCGGGGTACTGCTGCTGGCCCTGCGCTCCATGCGCTCGGCGCTGCCCGCGGAGGACCCGGAACTCTGAACCACCCGGGCAACTCCCCGTGCATCAACTCCTCGTGCATCGGTCACCTGGTGCTGCGGCCGGTCTCCTTGGGCTGAGCCGGCGCCCTTCCCGCACGGTGCCTGCCGGCCAGTACCACGACCAGCACGGCCAGGGCGGCGAGCGCCGCCGCGGCCGCCACCGCGCCCGCGGTCCAGGGCGCGACCGGTGCGTCGTCCAGTACGGCGGACAGTCGATGGAGTCCCGCCCCGAAACCACCGGACCGGTGGCCGAACCGGGCGTCCAGTACCGGCCCGGCCGCGAGTACGGCGGCGCCGACCAGCCCGGCCGCGGCCGCCGCCGCCCGGACCGCGGGAATCGTCAGCGCGAAGGCGACGAGCAGGCACAGGCAGGGCACCAGCAGGGCCAGCGGGTGCGCGCCACCCCAGTGGCGCGGGGCATGCGCCATCCCGCACAGCAGGAACACCAGCGCGGCGGTCCAGGCGGTACGGCCGGCCGTCGTACACGGGACGCAGGCATCGGGCCGCTCGGTCTCGTCGTCCACCCCGGCCGCCGCGACCGGCGCCGACGCGGCCGACGCGGCCGACGCGGCCGACTGCGCGGGAGGCTCGTCCGCCTCGGCCGGGGAGGACGACACCGACCGCTCGGGCGGCGCGGACGGCGACGGCGACGCGGCCGAGGCGACCGGCGCCGGCCGGTGGGACGCGGACGTGGCCGCGGTCGGCCCGGACGACGCCGGCCACTCGGACCCGCCGGCCGCACCCGCCGCCTCCTCCGTCCCCTCGGGCGCCGCGCACCACGACGTCAGCGAGGTGAGCGAGGCGGCCGGGAGCGCGCCCCCGCTCGCCGGAGCCGACCCGGGCCGGGTCCCGGTGCGCGCGGCGCGCGCGGTCGCCAGCCGGCCGATGAGCCGGGCCACGTCCTCGACCGGGCGGCCGACGCCGGCCGCCCGGACGGCGGCCCGGCCGCAGTGCGGTTCCAGGGATCCCCGGTGCAGTAGTTCCACGAGCCGTGACACCTCGTCCAGGGGACGGCACTCGGCGGCGGCCCGGATCGCGACGTGGGCGCGGTCGGCGGGCCCGGACTCGGCGGTGAGCAGGGTGACCAGCCGGGTGACCTCCTCGACCGACCGGTTGCGGCCCACCGCACGCAGCACGTCGGTGGTGAGCCCGGCGTGCGCGGGATCGCCTTCCAGGAGCGTGACCAGCTGGACGACGTCCTCCAGGGGGCGGTCGGTGACGACCGTGCGGAGCAGACCGTCGAGCGGGTCGTCGTCGCGGACGGCGGCCTCCGGTGGGTCGTCGGGGCGGACCGGGACCTCGTGCAGGTCGACGCGGGCCTTCGGCGGCGGCGGTGCGGGCGGGACCGCGGCGTCGGAGGGCGGTCCGGAGGGCGGTTTCCCGGCCTCCGTGACGGACGTCCCGGGCACCTCGGACATCCCCGGCACCTCGGATGTCTCGCATGCATCGGACGTATCGGGCATCTCGGATATCCCGGGTACCTCCGATATCCGGGATATCGCCGGGTCCGGGGGACGGTAGGGCGAAGAGCGGGTGATCATGCTCGGCTCCAGGGGGGTGTGGCCGTACCTGGCACCCCATGTACGGCACGCCGCGTTCCCACCATTACCGGGGCCCCGTCCGGGCTCCCGCCACCCGGGTGAGGCATCGGTGTGAGATCGGGAGAACCGTTCACCGATCCGCGCAACGGAGGTGCGTTCGAAGGCCGTGGTGGCGCATTCTTGCTGTGTCACCCACCCGGCGGTGCACGGACGAGGTAGGACCGGATGACTGGGAGCGGCGAGCACGTGGGCCGGGCGCGTGAACGGCTGACCGCGTTGCTGGTCGACGCCTCGACCGGCGCCCTGGGCGCGGCGGACGGCCACGTCGCCGGCGTGTACCTGCGCTCCCGCACCCCCGGCCTGCTGCGGCTCGCCACCCTGGTGGGTCTGCCCGGACCGCTGTTCCGGCCCTGGTGGCGGCTGCACATGGACCGGCCGTTCCCGGTGGCGGACGCCTTCCGGCTCGGGGTGCGGGTGGTCCTGCCCAACGCCACCGAGATGGTCCGCCGCTATCCGCAGTTCGCGGCCGGGCTGCCGTTCCAGTTCGGCTCGGTGTACTCGCCGGTGCCCGGCGCGTCACCCGCCTTCGGGGTGCTCACCGTGCTGCGTCCGGCGACCCCGGACGCCGAGGACGAGCTGCCGGACCTGGACCGGCTGTGCGGTCTCGCCGAGCGTCTGGGCGCCGGGTTGCGCGAGCTGGTGGCCGACGAGGGCGCGGCGGCGGTCGCCTGGGAGGGCGAGCCGGTGTGCGTACGGCCGCCCGCGCGGCGGACCCGGCCGGCCCGGTCCGGCCGTTTCACCTGGGATCCGGAGACCTCGGCGGTACACGCGGACGACCGGCTGCACGCCCTGCTGGGGGTGGCACCGGAGGACTTCGCGGGCACCGGATCCGCGCTGGCCGAGGCGGTCGCGCCCGCCGACGCCCCGCTGGTGCTGGCCGCGCTGCGCGAGACCGCGGCCGGGAAGCCGCCGGAGTCCCCGTTGCTGACGCGGGCCGGGGACGGCACCCCGCGGCTGGTGGAGCTGTGGCCGCCGTCGGGCGCCGGCACCCCGTCCCTGGTCACCGGGATCGTCGTCGACCCCGGGCCGGCCGGGTCCGCCGACTCGGCGGCCGATCCGCTCCCCCAGGGCGTGTTCTGCCTGGACCGCGCGGGACTCGTCCGGTACGTCAACCGGGCCGCCGCCCGGCTCGCGGGCCGGCCGGCCGCCGAGATGCTGGACCGGCCGGTGTGGGAGGTCATGCCGTGGCTGAGCGGCCCGCCGTACGACGACCACTGGCGCGGTGCGCTGCTCGCCCCCGACCCGGTGCACTTCCAGGTCCGCCACCAGGACGCCGGTGAGGGCGACCTGCTCGCCATGTCCCTGCATCCGGGTCCGGACCTGGTCACCTGCACGGTCGTCCCCGCCAACCGGCTGGATCCGGCGGTGCGGCTGCCCTGTCCGCCGGAGCCGGAGCCGGACGCGGTCAGCGGGCCCGGCCGGTCCGGCGGGCCCTCGATGGCGCCGCTTTACCGGCCGATCGCCCTGGCCATCGCGCTGACCGACGCGGTGACCGCCCGGCAGGTGTCGGCGGTGGTGATGCAGGAGCTGCTCCCCGCGTTCGGCGGCCGGCGGCTCGCCATCTACCTGGTCCAGGACCGGCATCTCTTCCTGGCCTGGGAGAGCGGCTTCCCGCCCGGCTTCCTCGCCCCTTTCGACGGGGTCGGTCTGGACGCCCGGATCCCCGGCGTGGAGACCCTGACCACCGGCAGACCGCTGTTCTTCGAGTCCATGCGGCAGCTGGCGGACACCTACCCGGGGCTCGCCCTGGACGCCGACCGGGGCGCCCGCGCCTTCCTGCCGCTGATCGCCTCCGGACGTCCGGTCGGCTCCTGCATCCTCGGCTTCGACGACGAGCGCGGCTTCAGCACCGAGGAGCGCACCGTCCTCATGGCACTCGCGGGTCTGATCGCGCACGCGATGGAGAAGGCCCAGCGCTACGACAGCGAGGCCGCCCTCGCCCGCGGCCTCCAGCAGGCGCTGCTGCCGCGCCGGCTGTCGGCGCATCCCTGGGTGGAGACCGTGGGCCGCTATCTGCCGGGCACCCAGGGCATGGACGTGGGCGGTGACTGGTACGACGTGGTGGAGGCCGGCGACGGGCTCGCGCTGGTCATCGGCGACGTCCAGGGGCACGGTGTGCAGGCCGCCGCCACCATGGGGCAACTGCGGAGCGCCGTACGGGCGTTCGCGCTCGGTGACCGGCCGCCCGACGAGGTGATGAGCGGCACGAACCACCTGCTCATCGACCTCGACCCGGGGCAGTTCGCCAGCTGCTGCTACCTGCGGCTGGACCCGGCCACCGGGCTCGCGCGGGTGGCCAGGGCGGGACATCTGCCGCCGCTGCTGCGTACCCCGGACGGCCGCACCCACGCCCTGGAGATACCCGGCGGTGTCGTCCTCGGCGTGGATCCGCGGGCCCGGTATCCGGTGGCCGAGCTGGAGCTGGCGCCGGAGGCGATCCTCGCCCTGTACACGGACGGGCTGGTGGAGCGGCCCGGCGCCGACATCGACGACGGCATCTCCGCGCTGCGGGTGGCCCTGGCGAAGGCGGGCGCGGCGCACGGGCGGCGCGGCGGCCGGTCGCTCGCCGGGGTGGCCGACCGGCTCACGGCCACGGCCCGGCACGCCGCCGACCGGCCGGACGACGTGGCCCTGCTGCTGGCGGCCCGCCGCCCGCCGCAGTGAGCGGCGAAGTCGCCGTCGCGGCCGGGGCGGACCGCCGGTGGAACGTCGGCGGAACGGGTCGCAGCGGGGCCGGAGCGGGGTATCGGTCCGGTTACCTCATGAGACCCCCTCGCCTCGCGCGGCCGGGCAGTGTAGACATGGGCTCATGGTCCGTCTGCCCGGCCGGCCCGACACACGGCCGCCCCGCTCCGGAAGTCCGCGTGCGCCGCTCACCGAGCGGGAGCAGGGGGTGAGCAGGACGGGACACGTCCGGTCCGCGCTCAGCGGGCGCAGTGTGGCCGGGCAGGTGTTCGTCCTCCAGGTGGTGATCGTGCTGCTGCTGGTCGCGGCCGCCGTGGTGGCGCAGGTGCTCCAGGTGCGCCGAGACAGCAGCAGCGAGGCGCGCAACCGGTCGCTGGCCGTCGCCCAGACCTTCGCCAACGCGCCCGGCACGGCGGCGGCGCTGCGGCTGCCGAACCCCACGACCGTGCTCCAGCCGAAGGCGGAGGCGGCCCGCAAGGCGACCGGCGTGGACTTCATCGTCGTCATGAACACCGAGGGAATCCGGTACACGCATCCCAAACCGGACCGGATCGGCAAGAAGTTCGTCGGGGACATCGGGCCCGCGGTGGCCGGCGGGACCGTCTCCGAGGAGGTGCACGGCACCATCGGGGAGCTGGTGCAGGCGGTGGTGCCGGTCAGGGACGCCGACGGCAAGGTGGTGGGCCTGGTGTCGGCCGGCATCACCACCGCGCACGTGGGTGGCGCCGCCGACCAGCAGCTGCCGCTGCTGCTGACCGCGGCCGGCGTGGCACTGATGCTGGCGCTGGCGGGGACGGCGCTGGTCAGCCGCCGTCTGATGCGTCAGACGCACGGTCTGGGCCCGAACGAGATGACCCGCATGTACGAGCACCACGACGCGGTGCTGCACTCGGTGCGGGAGGGCGTGCTGATCGTCGGCGGCGACGGGCGGCTGATGCTCGCCAACGACGAGGCCCAGCGCCTGCTCGAGCTGCCCGCTGACGCCGAGCACCGGCGTGTCCTGGACCTCGGTCTGGACGGCGACACCGCCGAGTTGATCGCCTCGGGGCGGAGCGCCACCGACGAGGTGCACCGGGTCAAGGACCGCCTGCTGGCCGTCAACCAGCGTCCCATCGAGGTGCGCGGCCGCCCGCCGGGCAGCGTCACCACCCTGCGCGACTCCACCGAGCTGCGGGCCCTGTCCGGCCGCGCCGAAGTGGCACGCGAACGGCTGAACATGCTGTACGACGCCGGGGTGGGCATCGGTACCAGCCTGGACGTCACCCGGACCGCGGAGGAGCTCGCGGAGCTGGCGGTGCCCCGGTTCGCGGACTACGCCACGGTCGACCTGTACGACGCGGTGCTCAAGGGCGAGGAGCCGAAGCCGGGGGACGCGCTGCGCCGGGTGGCGCTCACCGGCGTCCGCAAGGACGCCCCGCTGTACCCGGTCGGCGAACGGTTCCGGTTCGTGGCGTCCTCACCGCAGGCGCGCAGTCTGGACACCGGCGACTCCGTGGTCGAGGCCGTGCTGGGGCAGGCGCCCGGCTGGCGGGCCCAGGACGTGGAGCTGACCGGCCGGATCCTGGAGTTCGGCATCCACTCGCTGATCACCGTGCCGCTGCGGGCCGGGAACCTGGTGCTGGGGCTGGCCAACTTCTGCCGGTCGGAGAAGCCCGCGCCGTTCGACTCCGAGGAGCTGGCCCTCGCCGAGGAGCTGGTGGCCCGCGCCGCCGTCTCCATCGACAACGCCCGCCGCTACACGCGTGAGCACAGCATGGCCGTCACCCTCCAGCGCAGTCTGCTGCCGCGCAGCCTGCCGGAGCAGAGCGCCCTGGACATCGCCTACCGCTATCTGCCGGCGCAGTCGGGGGTCGGCGGCGACTGGTTCGACGTGCTGCCGCTGTCCGGGGCCCGGGTGGCGCTGGTGGTCGGGGACGTGGTGGGGCACGGGCTGCACGCGGCGGCGACCATGGGGCGACTGCGCACCGCTGTGCACAACTTCACCGCCCTCGACCTCCAGCCGGACGAACTCCTCGGACTGCTGGACGAGTTGGTGAGCCGTATCGACCAGGACGAGACGCCTTCGGACGGCATGACCTCCATCACCGGGGCGACCTGCCTGTACGCGATCTACGATCCGGTGTCGCGGCGCTGCACGGTGGCGCGGGCCGGTCATCCGCCGCCGGCGCTGCTCAGGCCCGACGGCAGTGTGGAGTTCCCGGACGTGCCGGCCGGTCCGCCGCTGGGGGTGGGCGGGCTGCCGTTCGAGACGGCCGAGCTGGAGCTGCCCGCGGGCAGCAGGCTGGTGCTGTACACCGACGGGCTGGTCGAGGACCGGCAGCGGGACATCGACGAGGGGCTCGAACTGCTCGCCGGCGCCCTGGAGTCGGCGGCGGACGGCACCCCCGACGAGACCTGTGCGGCCGTGCTGGAACGGCTGCCCGCCCGTCCCAGCGACGACGTGGCACTGCTCGTCGCCCGGACCAGGGCGCTCGGCCCGGACCGGATCGCCGAGTGGCAGGTGCCGGCGGATCCGGCGGCCGTCTCCGAGGTGCGGTCCAAGGTGACCCGTCAGCTGTCGGAGTGGGGCCTGGACGACCTGTCGTTCACCACCGAGCTGATCCTCAGCGAGCTGGTCACCAACGCCATCCGCCACGGCCGCGCCCCCATCGGCGTCCGGCTGCTCCGCGACCGGACGCTGATCTGCGAGGTCTGCGACGCCAGCACCACCTCCCCGCACCTGCGGTACGCGGCGAGCACCGACGAGGGCGGCCGGGGGCTGTTCCTGGTGGCGCAGATCGCCGAGCGCTGGGGCACCCGCTACACGCCCGCGGGCAAGGTCATCTGGGCCGAGCAGCCGGTGCCCTGAGGTCAGCCCAGCGCGCGGTCCAGGTTGAAGGCGGCGCTGATCAGGGCGAGATGGGTGAACGCCTGCGGGAAGTTGCCCTGTTGCTCGCCGGTGCGGCCGATCTCCTCGGCGTACAGGCCGAGGTGGTTGGCGTAGGTGAGCATCTTCTCGAAGGCGAGCCGGGCCTCGTCGACGCGGCCGGCGCGCACCATGGCCTCGACGTACCAGAACGAGCAGATGGAGAAGGTGCCCTCGTCGCCGCGCAGGCCGTCGGGGCTGGCCTGCGGGTCGTAGCGGTAGACGAGGGAGTCGGAGACCAGGTCCTCGGTGAGGGCGTCCAGGGTGGACAGCCACTTGGGGTCGGTCGGGGCGATGAACTTGGCCAGCGGCATCATGAGCAGTGAGGCGTCCAGCACCTGCCCGCCCTCGTACTGGACGAAGGCGCCGCGCCGCTCGGACCAGCCGCGGTCCATGATCCGCCGGTAGATCGTGTCGCGGGCCTGCCGCCAGCGGGGCAGGTCGGCGGGCAGCCCGCGCCGGTTGGCCAGGCGGATCGCCCGCTCGATGGCCACCCAGCACATCAGCCGCGAGTACAGGAAGTTCTTGCGGCCGCCGCGGGTCTCCCAGATGCCCTCGTCGGGCTGGTCCCAGTGGTCGACGACCCAGTCGACGAGGCGGGTGACGTCGTCCCACTGGGCGCTGGAGATGGGCTGCGCCCACTTGTCGTAGAGGTAGATCGAGTCGATGAGGGCGCCGTAGATGTCCAGCTGGAGCTGGCCGGCCGCGTCGTTGCCGACCCGGACCGGGGCCGAGCCGCAGTGGCCCTCCAGGTGCGGGAGGGTGCGTTCGGGCAGGTCGGTCCGGCCGTCGATGCCGTACATGATCTGCAGCGGACCGGAGGCGAACCCGTCCCCCGGGCTGATGTAGGTGGTCACGAAGCTCATGAAGGCGGCGGCCTCGCTGCTGAAGCCGAGCCGCAGCAGGGCGTACACCGCGAAGGCGGCGTCGCGGATCCAGACGTAGCGGTAGTCCCAGTTGCGTTCGCCGCCGAACTGCTCGGGGAGGCTGGTGGTGGGCGCGGCGACGATGGCGCCGGTGGGCGCGTAGGTGAGCAGTTTCAGGGTGAGGGCCGAGCGGTGCACCATCTCGCGCCAGCGGCCCCGGTAGCGGGACTGGTGCAGCCAGCGCCGCCAGTAGCAGACGGTGGTCTCGAACTGCCGCTGGGCCTCGACGCGGGCGCAGCCGCGCGGGGCGATGTGCTCGCCGGCCTGGTCGAGGGCGAAGACGGCGGTCTCGCCCTCGGCGAGTTTGAAGTCGGCGTGGGCGTCCGGGCCGTCGCTCTCCAGGGCCACCGTGGAGGTGAGGGCCAGGGACATGGTGGCGGCCTCGAAGAGCACGGTGTCGCCCAGTATGCGCAGGGTGTGCGGTTCGGCGCCGTAGTCGAAGCGGGGGGCCACCCGGACCCGGAAGGGCACGGTGCCGCGTACGCACACCACCCGGCGGATCAGCCGGTGCCGCTCGCACTCCGCCTGCCCGGCCTCCTCGCCCGTCACCGGCATGAAGTCCTGGACCTCGCCCACCCCCTCGTCGGTGTAGAAGCGGGTGATCAGCACGTTGGTGTCGGGGAAGTAGAACTGCTTGGTCCGGGCCGGTACGGCGGCGGCCAGCGCGAAGAATCCGCCGCGCTCGGCGTCCAGGACCGCGGCGAAGACGCTCGGCGAGTCGAAGGACGGGCTGCAGTACCAGTCGATCGTGCCGTTGCTGCCGACCAGGGCCACGCTGCGCAGGTCGCCGATCAGTCCGTGCTCGGCGATCGGCAGGTAGCGGGGGCTCCCGGGCGCATTCTGGTAGAACGCCTGCTCGGCCATCGTGGCGGCCTCCCCGGAACGGGTGTACGGTCACGTACCAGCTTAAAAGGGATACGTTCCGTTCCGCACCGGCTGCCCGGCCGGGCCGGGGCCCGGATCCGCTCGGGATGCGGGGTGCGGCCATGCGGGCAATGGTGAGAAGGTGCACCCGCTCCGCGAAGGAGAGACCATGTCGACCTCAGAACCCGAAGCGTCCCGGCTGTCCGAGGACCGCGCCACCCCGGACTCCATGCTGCACAGCGCCCCCGGCTCCGGGGTGGTGCCGGAGGACCTGGTGCTGGCGTCGGGCCGGGACGTCACCCCGGCGACGCTGGAGTGGGCCAGGAAGAAGCTGGAGCGCGAGGGCCCGAACTGCATCGAGCGTCTCCTGCCCTGACCGCGGCGACGGCGACGGCGACGGCGACGGGGCGGTGACCGCGAGGCTGCCGCCCCGCCTCGGCCCGCGCGGCACGAGGGCGCGCAACGACCCAGGTACGCACGGGATTTCCCGCGGAGGCCGCCGGTCCGCCCTTCCGAAGCGGGGGTGCCTGCTGACAGACTCCGCAAGGTGCCAGACTTCGACATGCTCGTCATCGGATCCGGACCCGGCGGCCAGAAGGCCGCCATCGCCGCGGCCAAGCTCGGCCGCCGGGTCGCCGTGGTCGACAGCCCCGAGATGGTCGGCGGTGTGTCCATTCACACCGGCACCATCCCCTCCAAGACCCTGCGCGAGGCGGTCCTCTACCTGACCGGACTCACCCAGCGCGACCTGTACGGCCAGAGCTACCGGCTGAAGGAGGACATCACCGTCGCCGACCTGACCGCGCGCACCCAGCACGTGGTCAGCCGCGAGGTGGACGTCATCCGCAACCAGCTCTCCCGCAACCACGTCACCCTCTGCTCCGGAACCGGCCGGTTCGTGGACCCGCACACCGTCGCGCTGCGCGAACCGAACGGCGACGAAAGGCTGTTGACCGCCGAGCACATCGTCATCGCCACCGGCACCCGGCCGGCCCGCCCGGACAGCGTCGAGTTCGACGGCCGCACCATCATGGACTCGGACAACGTGCTGTCGCTGGAGCGGGTGCCGCGCTCCATGGTCATCGTGGGTGCGGGCGTGATCGGCATGGAGTACGCCTCGATGTTCGCGGCGCTCGGCAGCAAGGTCACCGTGGTCGAGAAGCGCGCGGCCATGCTCGACATGTGCGACGTCGAGGTCGTCGAGTCGCTGAAGTACCACCTCAGGGATCTCGCCGTGACCTTCCGCTTCGGGGAGACCGTGGCCGCCGTCGAGCGTCACCCGCGGGGGACGCTGACCGTGCTGGAGAGCGGCAAGAAGATACCGGCCGACACGGTGATGTACTCGGCCGGGCGGCAGGGCCTGACCGACGGACTCGACCTGGACAGGGCGGGCCTCGCGGCGGACCGGCGCGGCCGGATCACGGTGGACGAGCACTTCCGCACCGAGGTGCCGCACATCTACGCCGTCGGTGACGTCATCGGCTTCCCGGCGCTGGCCGCGACCTCGATGGAACAGGGCCGGGCCGCCGCGTACCACGCCTTCGGGGAGCCGGTCGGGCAGATGGACCACCTCCAGCCGATCGGGATCTACACCATTCCGGAGATCAGCTTCGTCGGCCGCACCGAGGACCAACTCACCGAGGACTGCGTGCCGTTCGAGGTCGGGGTGGCCCGTTACCGGGAGCTGGCCCGGGGGCAGATCATCGGCGACTCGCACGGGATGCTCAAGCTGCTGGTCTCCCCCGAGGACCGGCGCCTGCTCGGCGTGCACTGCTTCGGAACCGGAGCGACAGAACTGATCCATATCGGTCAGTCGGTGATGGGCTGCGGCGGCACGGTCGACTATCTGGTGGATGCGGTGTTCAACTACCCGACGCTCGCGGAGTCGTACAAGGTCGCTGCCCTGGACGCCACGAACAAACTGCGCCAGCTCGACCGGCTGGAGGACTGAGGGTTCCCGGAACCACTGCTTCCGGCGTGCGGGTTGGCCCACTGAAGTGGCATATGTGATTACCGGTCAGTCAGCTTGAAAGGTCAAAGAGGGCCGCTATAGTCACACCCACACACGCGGTGTGACCGTTCGCAGACTCTCGGCATGCGGCCCGCGCCGCGCCTTTTCTCGCTTTCTGACCGGCCGCTTGCCCGAGGTCACCCCTCGACGGGTACGAGGCGGGTCGCGCACCCCCCACCCGTACCACCGCGGGCCTGCACTCCCGTGCGCCCTGCACGACCGGAAAGCAGCACAACCATGAGCATCAACAGGGGCAGAGGGCTACAGGCCAACGCCCTCGGCACGTTCGACACCGTGGTCATGGCCGTGGCGGGCAGCGCACCGGCGTACTCGCTGGCGGCGACCACCGCGGTCCTGGTGGGGGCGGTGGGCCTGGCCAGTCCGGCGGCCCTGCTGTGGTGCGCGATACCGATGCTGGGCATCGCGCTCGCCTTCAGCTACCTCGGCCGCATCGACGTGAACGCCGGCGCGAGCTATTCCTGGGTGGGCCGCACCCTGCACCCCTTCCTGGGTTTCGTCAGCGGCTGGGCCCTGGTGGTGTCCGCGACCATCTTCATGGTGGCCGGCTCCCTGCCCGCCGGCTCGATGACGCTGTCCCTGTTCGACGAGGGTCTCGCCGACAACGTCGCGCTGTCCACGGTGGTCGGCGCCGCCTGGTTCGTGATCATGCTGGTGGTGGTGCTCGGCGGCGCCCGCCTCACCGTGCGCGCCCAGCTGGTGATGTCCGGGATCGAGCTGGCGATCCTGCTGCTCTTCGCGGTGCTGGCCCTCTTCCACACCGGCAACGCCCGCGCCTTCGACTGGTCGTGGCTGGGCTTCAGCCACTTCGACGGCGTCTCCGGCTTCGCCTCGGGGGCGCTGATCGCCGCCTTCTACTACTGGGGCTGGGACGTCACCAGCAACCTCAGCGAGGAGACCCGCAACTCCCGCCGTACGACCGGCCTCGCGGGTCTGATCGGTGTGGGCATCGTCTTCGCCCTGTTCGAGGTGTTCACCATCGCGGTGAACGTGATCCTGTCCTCGGACCAGATCGCGGCCAACGACGCCAACGTGCTCGGCGCGCTGGGTGACCAGATCTGGCCGGGCTGGGGCGGCAAGCTGCTCATCGTCGCCGTGATGCTGTCCACCATCGCCACCCTGGAGACCACCCTCATCCAGGTCACCCGCTCGCTGTTCGCGATGGGCCGCGACCGTACGATGCCGGCCGCGCTGGGCCGGGTGCACCGCACCTGGAACACCCCGTACGTGGCGATCGCCGTGGTCGGCGCGGTGGCGCTGGCGATGTTCATCGCGTCCAACGCCCTCGGCTCGGTGGGCGAGATCCTCTCGGACGCCATCTCGGCGATCGGCCTCCAGATCGCCGTCTACTACGGTCTCGCCGGTCTCGCGGTGGTCGTGGCGTACCGCAAGATGCTGTTCAAGTCGGCGGGCAACTTCCTGCTCGGCGGGCTGTGGCCGCTGTTCGGCGCCCTGTTCATGTTCTGGATCTTCGTCGAGTCGTTGGGCGAGCTGAGCGGCGCGGCGATCGCGATCGGCATCGGCGGCCTGGCCGTCGGCCTGATCCCGATGCTCTGGTACTGGAAACAGGGCAGCGACTACTACCGGCCGGCCAAGCTGGACGCCACCCGCACGGTCGAGGCCGACTGGGTCCCCGACGAGCACGCCACCGCACAGGCCCGGGCCTACGAGGGCCTCCCCACCGATTTCTGAGGTACGAGTCCGATGGCGCGAGACCGCTTCGCCCCCGACTTCGACCCGGACTGCGGGGACGAATCCCTCACCTCGGCCCGTCAGGACATCGTCATCGGCCGCTGGCAGGGCCTGCGGGCACTGCTGCGGACGACGGGGTCCGACTGGCTCGCCCGCGGGCACCGGGTCCGGCTGCTGGCGCAGGCCTGCGCGGGCAGTTCCACGGCGGAGTCCTGGCTGGCCGCCGAGCCGCACAGCGCCGACGCGCTGGTGCTGCGGGCGGCGACCGAGACGGCACGGGCGTTCACCCTGGCCATCTCGGCGGGCCGGGGCGCCCCGATCGACCGGTCCAGGATCGACACCGCCGTACTGGCCTCCCTGGCCGCCGCGGACGCACATCCACAGGACCCGACCCCGTGGGTCTCCCTGATCTCGGTGGCCCGGCTGTACCCGGCCGGGGTACGCCGGCAGGAACTCGCCCGCTGGTGGGACGAGTTGCACCGGCGCGACCCGTACAACGTGGAGGGCCATCTCCAGGTGCTCCACTACTACTCCGCGCGCTGGCACGGCACCCACGGCCTGATGTACGACTTCGCCCGCGACGCGGCCGGGGTCGCGCCGCCGGGCTGCGCGCTGCCGGTACTGGTCCAGTACGCCCGCGTCGAGGAGTTCCGGTACATGATGGACGGCGCACAGGGTCAGGCCTCGGTGGGGATGAGCCAGCACTGGAAGCACGACGGCGCGGTCAGCGACGTACGGCGGACCTGGCAGCGCTGGATCGCCCAGCGCGGTGAGGTACCGGTGGCCCCGGGCGAGCTGCGTGACCTGAACTTTCTGACGCACGCGGCCTGCCAGGCGGGCGTCACGGACGTCGCGGCGGACCTGCTGCGGCTCCAGGGGCGGCGGGCCACCCGCACCCCCTGGTCGTACACCGGTGATCCGGAGAAGCAGATCGTCAAGTGGCACGCGGATCTGAAGGTGCGGGTGCGCGACTGAGGCGGGGCCGGCGGGTCAGCCCTCGGCCTGCTCGGCAGGCCGGGCGAGGCCCGTCGTCCACTTCTCCTCGATGCGGCCGGCCTTCCAGATCAGCAGGGCCAGCACCCAGGTGGCGAAGAAGAGACCGACGATGACGAAGCCGACGGTGTTGAGGTCGAGGCCGGCCACCCAGTCCCAGAAGGCGCCGTGCAGGTCCAGCTTGTCGGCGAGCAGGCCGAGGAGTTCCACGGTGCCGATGATGAGGGCGACGGCGACGGACAGACCGGTGATGGTGAGGTTGTAGTAGACCTTGCGGACCGGCTTGGAGAACGCCCACTCGTAGGCGAAGTTCATGAACGAGCCGTCGATGGTGTCGAGCAGCGACATGCCGGCCGCGAAGAGCACCGGCAGGGTCAGGATGGCGTACCAGGGCAGCCCGGAGGCGGCGCCGGAGCCGGCCAGGACCAGGAGGGCGATCTCGGTGGCGGTGTCGAAGCCCAGGCCGAACAGCAGGCCGAGCGGGTACATCTGCCAGGGCTTGCTGATCGAACCGGTCACCCGGCCGAGGAAGCGGTTCATGAATCCGCGGTTGTTGAGCTGGGTCTCCAGGGCGGCCTCGTCGTAGGCGCCGGAGCGCATCTGCCGGAAGACCTTCCAGATACCGGCCAGGATCACCAGGTTGATGCCGGCGATCAGGTAGAGGAAGGTGCCGGAGACCGTCGTCCCGATCAGGCCGGTGACCTCGTGGAGGTGCGAGCCGTCGTCCTGGACCGGTCCGGCCAGGGCCTTCATGCCGAACGAGAGCAGCAGGGACAGGCCGAAGACGATGCTGGAGTGGCCGAGGGAGAACCAGAAGCCGACCGACAGCGGGCGCTGCCCCTCGCCCATCAGCTTGCGGGTGGTGTTGTCGATGGCCGCGATGTGGTCGGCGTCGAAGGCGTGCCGCATGCCCAGCGTGTACGCGGTCACGCCGATCCCGATCCCGAACGACTCGGTGCCGACGCTGAAGTGCTGCGGGGCGATGATCCCGACCAGGGTGCCCCAGCCGATGACGTGCAGGGCGAGCACGAAGCCGGCCATCCCGCCGACCCTGATCCACTCCTGTCGTGTCATGGAGCCGCGGACACGGTGCCAGGCCGAGCGCTTGGTCTCGGCCTGGGCGGGGAGGGACGGAGCGGAACCAGGGGCGGCCGTCATCGGGGGGTGGCATCCTTCGGTCGAGCGACGGGCAGCTGCCGACGGCAGCCTGGTGCCATTCTCCCGTACTTGCACATCGTTCGCAGCAAGGATCGCGACAGGCCTTCCCCAAGAGATCACCATGGGAAGGCAAAAGCCGGTCAGGCGGTCAGGCGGTCAGGCGGTCAGGCGGTCAGCAGTCCGCTCCCCAGCCAGTCCTTGGCGTTCCTCACGCCCGGCAGGGCGAAGAAGTAGCCGCCGCCGGTCGGCGAGATGTAGTCGACGAGGGGCTCGTCGATCAGCCGGGTCTGGGTGGCCTCGAACTGGCGCTTGACGTCCTGGTTGTAGCAGCAGAAGACCAGGCCCATGTCGAGATTGCCGACGGCGTCGATCCCCCGGTCGTAGTTGTAGCCGCGACGAAGGATCCGGGAGCTGTCGCTCGCGGGGGTGCGCGGGTTGGCGAGCCGGATGTGGGCGTCCAGCGGGATGGCGTTGCCCTTGGGGTCCTTGGCGTAGTTGGGGATGTCGGTCTCCTTGGCGCCGTCCAGCGGGGCGCCGGTGTCCTTGCGGCGGCCGAACATCTTCTCCTGCTCGCTGAGCGAGACCCGGTCCCAGAACTCCACGAGCATCCGGATGATCCGGATCACCTGGTAGCTGCCGCCCGCGGTCCAGGCGGGCTCGCCCTGGCCGTCGCCGACCCAGATCAGCCGGTCGGTCTCGCGGGCCGAGCGCACGTCCGGATTGGCGATGCCGTCCTTGAAGCCGAGCAGGTTGCGCTGGGCGCCGGTCGGCCGCGGGGCGTTCTGGAAACCGTCGATCCGCCACTTGATCTGCATCGCGCCGCGGGTGTGCCTGGCGATGTCACGGAGCGCGTGCAGGACGGTGTCCGTGCTGTTCGCGCAGATCTGGAGCGAGAGGTCACCGTGGCACTCGGCGGCCCTCAGGTTGTCGTTCGGGAAGGTCCGCATGGGCGTCAGCCGGGCGGGTTTCGCCTTCGCCAGGCCGTAGCGGTCGTCGAAGAGGGAGGCACCGACGCCGACGGTGACGGTCAGCGCGTCCGAGGGCACGTCGGGCCCGAGGATGCCGTTGTCGGAGGGCGGCGCGCCGACACCGAGGTCCTCCGGGGTGCCGCCGGAGGTGAGGAGCCGGGCCCGCGCGGTGATCGTCTTCAGCAGGTCGGCGAGCTCCTGCCGGCTGTCGGCGATGACGTCCAGGGAGACGAAGGTGGCGGCGGCCGGGGCCGGGGTGAGGATGCCGGCCTGGTGGGCGCCGTGGAAGGGGACCTTCGAGGTGCCGCTCGCGGCGGCGGCCCGGGCCTCGGCGGTGCCGCCGGCCTGGCTCAGCGCGAAACCGCCGCCGGCCAGCGCCGCGCCCGCGGCCCCGGCGCCCAGCGCGGTCCGCACGAAGGAGCGGCGGCCCGCGCCCATCGGGCAGGACGGGGTGTCGGCAGCGGACATCGGAGGGTTCCCTTCGTCGTACGGGTGCGGGTGCTGGTGTGCCGCGGGGTTCATCAGGCGGACTTCCTGATCTCCAGGAGGTCCGGCACCGGCGCGAGGTCCTCGAGGAGCTGCCCGGTGGCCCCGCTGATCCGCTGCCGGGTGCCGGTGTCGAGCTTCTCGACGGGGGTCCAGACGGTGCCCCGGTGTTCGGCGTCGAGGAGCCCCTGCAACCGGGCGATGTCCGCGTCGACGGCCGGCAGCAGCTTCGGTGCCCGGGTGGTCAGCAGCGGCCTCAGGACGGTGAGCAGCTCGCGGGTGCCGGCCAGGTTGGCGTCCGCGGTGGCGAGGTTGGTGCCGCTGCCCTCGTCGGTGTCGGCGGTCAGCTCGAACTGGAGCGTGTTCTCCAGGATCTCGTGGGCGCGCAGCGGCAGGTCGCCCGGGTCGAAGTCCTGGGTGGGGAAGGCCTTCTGCAGCCCGGCGGCGGCGTCCGCGAGTGCCTGCGCCGGAGCCTTCAGCCGCGCGGCGGACTGGCCGTGCCACAGCCCGTACTCGATCCGGTGGAACCCGGCGAAGCCCTGGTCGGCGACGCCGCCGGGCAGGCCGTCGGCGCGGCCGTTGATCTTCTGGTCGAAGTCCTCGAAGGTGCCGTACGCGGCGCCGAGGGAGGAGTAGGTGAGGTGGGCGGTGAGCCAGTCGCCGCGGGCCCGGTCGAGGTGGCCGCCCGCGATGTCGGCGTCGAGCGCCCGGGTCTGGGCGACGAGGGTGGCGAGCCCCTGACCGACGTACGCCTTGTACGCCTTGAGCGGTCCGGCCAGGTCGTTCTCGGACACCGGTACGACCGCCTTGGCGCCGCTTCCGTGGCCGCTGACGGTGACCGGCCTGGAGGTGACGGCCTTGCCGCCGGTGGGGACACAGCGCCAGGCGTAGGTGCCCCCGGCGACGGTGGCGACCAGGGAGCGGGTGGTGCCGGGGGCGAGGCCCTCGATCTCGCCGTAGACCGCGTTGCTGCCCGGGTCGATCAGATACACCTCGGAGGTCTTGCTGCCGGTGTTCTGCATCTGGAAGGTCTGCCGGCCGGTCTTGGGCGCGCTGAAACCCTTGCCGCACTCGGTCTCGGAGACGGCGACGGTCTGGCCGCTGCCGGGCTTGGGCCGGGCGAGCGCGACGACGAGCCCGGCGACCACGGCGGGAACGGCCACCACAGCAACCGGAACCACCCACCCGGGCCGCCTACCCACCCCCCGGCCGGACTTCCCCCCGGCCTCCGACCGCCCGTCGGCGGGCTGCGAACCGGCCGCGGCGGCCGTCGGCTCGGGCCGGGCGGTGGTGGTGGCCGTCGGGACCGGTCGGGCGGCGGCGGTCGTCGGCTCCGGTCGGGCGGCGGCGGTCGTCGGCTCCGGTCGGGCGGCGGACGGCTTCGCCGCGGGCGTGCGGACTCCGCGGGTGAACAGTGTCATGACGACGGCGAGGTAGGCGGCGTAGCCGGTCACCTGGAGCCAGGTCATGGTCGGCGTGATGTTGAGGACGCCCTGGAGGAGGGTGCTGTACCAGGAGCCCGCGTCGATGCTGCCGCCGAGGTCGAAGGCGTACGCGGTACTGCCCGGCAGCACCCCGCCCTCCTGGAGGTCGCGCAGCCCGTAGCCGAGGACGCCGGCCGCGATGACGATGAGGACCGCGCCCGTGCGGGTGAAGAACTTCGTCAGGTTGATCCGCAGGACGCGCCGGTACAGGCCCCAGCACAGGCCGGCCGCCAGGACGAGGCCGATTCCGGCGCCGGTCAGCGGGCCCGCCGACTCGCCTGCCGCCTGGGCGGTGGTCCACAGGAACAGCGCGGTCTCCAGTCCCTCGCGGCCCACCGCGAGGAACGAGGTGACCACCAGGACACCCGAGCCCATGGCGAGCGCCCCGGTCACCTTCTCCTTGATCTCACCGGAGAGGTTGCGGGCCGAGCGGCGCATCCAGAAGACCATCGCGGTGACGAAGGCGACCGCGATCACGCTGAGCGTGCCGCCGAAGGCCTCCTGCGCGGTCGCGGACAGCGACGCGGCGGTGAAGGTGAGCACCGCTCCGAAGCTCAGCGCCAGCCCGATCGCGGCGAGGACGCCGGTCCACACCTGCGGCAGCCGTTTCCCGGCCCCGGCCCGCACCAGCGTGGCGACGAGGATGGAGACGATCAGCCCGGCCTCCAGGCCTTCCCTCAGTCCGATCAGGAAACTCGGAAACGCGTCGTCCCACATCCGCCGCAGCCCTCCCCGGCAGGCCCGTCCCCGCCCCTTGGCTCGAACTTAGTGAAGGCATGCCTTACTTGCGCTCGACCATGATGACTACACCCATGTAGTCAACCGGTCATGAACGGGCAATGGTGCGGCAAAAGCCGCGACGCGGCAGGGCATCCCCCGGAGGGGACACGGCCCCACCGGGGAACCCGCCGGGGCCGGACATCGTTTAGAGTGCGATAGACCGTCTACAGAGGTGTAGTCGACGGTGGGTTCCGCTCGCGGCCCCCGCCGGACCGGAACGAAAGGGCGCGTGCCGATGACCACTCCCCCACACCCGCTGGCGTCGCAGCTCGCCGTCAACGTACTGGACGCGCACTCGCTGCTGGCCGCCTTCGGCGTGCTGGGCGTCGGTGTGGTGATGTTCGCCGAGACGGGACTGCTGATCGGTTTCTTCCTGCCCGGCGACTCGCTGCTGTTCACCGCGGGTCTGCTCTGCACCGGCACCTCCGGCCAGAGCCTGCGGCTCTCGCTGCCCGCCCTGCTGGTGGCCGCGGCGGTCGGCGCGCTGGCGGGCTCGCAGACCGGGTACCTGCTGGGCCGCAAGGCGGGCGGCGCGCTGCTGGCCCGGAGCGGTTCGGCACGGCTGCACGAGGGAGCCAGGCGCGCCGAGGAGCTGCTGGAGCGCTACGGCCACGCGAAGGCGATCGTGCTGGCACGCTTCGTCCCGGTGGTCCGCACGGTGCTCAACCCGCTGGCCGGGGCCCTCGGGGTGCCCGTCCGCACCTTCACCCTCTGGCAGGTCGTCGGCGGTCTGGCCTGGAGCCTCGGACTGACGCTCGCCGGGTACGCGCTGGGCTCGTCGATCCCGAACGTGGACCGGTACCTGCTGCCGATCATCGCCCTGATCGTGGTGGTGTCGCTCATCCCGCTGGCGGCCGAGCTGCTGCGGTCCCGCAGGGCCGCGCGGGAGTCGTGAACCGCAAGCGGGTCACGGAGTTCGCCGGGAGCGCGGCGCTGGGCGCCTGGGTCGCCTTCGGGGCCCTGGCCCTCGTCGTCAGCGGCCGGCACGGCGTCCCGCTCGCCCTGGACCGGACCCTGCACGCCTGGTCGCTCGGGCACCGCCCGGACATGGCGGTGGCCGTGGCCCGGGGCATCACCGTCACCGGCACCGGGCTCGTCCCCTACGCCCTCGTCGTCCTGGCCGGCCTGCTGACGGGCCGGACCACGCGACGCCGGCTGGGCGCCGTCCTCCTGGGCGTCTTCTGTCTCGCCCTGGGGCAGACGGCCCGCTACGCCGTGATGGAGCTGGTCGCCCGCCCCCGGCCGGCCGAGCAGGACTGGCAGACACATGCCTCCGGCTGGTCGTTCCCGTCCGGCCACAGCACCACGGCCGCGCTCACCGCCGGCCTGGTGCTCCTCGCCATGGCCGTACGTGCCCCGCACGGCCGCTGGGGGTGGCGCGCGACCGTCGTGTGCTGGGCGCTCGCCGTGGGGCTGACCCGGATCTACCTAGGGGTGCACTGGTTCACCGACGTGCTCGGCGGCTGGCTGTTCGCCGTCGGCTGGCTCGGGGTGTGGGTGTGCGTGGCGGCCCGCCTGCTGCCGCGGCGGTGGCTGCCGCCCGGCCCGGACACGCCGGCTGAGGCACCGGACCTGCCCGCGCCCACCGGCTAGAGAGGGTCCGGACGCCGTCTCAGGGCGTGGCGTTCGGGCCGTCCGGGCGGGTTCGGCGGTGGGCGACCATCTCCCGGGTGAGCTCCTCCGTCTCGGCCTGCGGCAGCCGTTCGAAGCCCTCGTCCGTGATGACCGAGACGATGGGGAAGATACGGCGGCTGAGGTCGGGGCCGCCGGTCGCCGAGTCGTCGTCCGCCGCGTCGTAGAGCGCCTGGAGGGCGGTCAGGGCGGCGTCCCGGCGGGTCAGACCCGGGCGGTACAGCTTCTTCAGGGCACTCCCGGCGTACGGCGAGCCGCTGCCCTCGGCGTGGAACTCGCGCTTCTCGTAGAGCCCGCCGGCCACGTCGAAGCTGAAGATGCGGCCGTGTGCGCCCGCCGGCGCCTTGGGGTCGTAACCGGCGAGCAGCGGGACGACGGCGAGGCCCTGCATGGCCTGGCCGAGGTTCTCCCGGATCATCGCGGCGAGCCGGCGGGCCTTGCCGTCGAGGGTCATGGCGACGCCCTCGATCTTCTCGAAGTGGGTCAGCTCGACCTGGTAGAGCTTGACCATGTCGAGGGCGAGCCCGACCGTGCCGGCGAAGGCCACCGCCGTGTGGCCGTCGGCGGGGTGCACCTTCTCCAGGTCGCGCTGGGCGATCAGGTTGCCCATGGTGGCCCGCCGGTCGCCGGCGATCAGCACGCCGTCGCGGTAGGCGAGGGCGAGCACGGTGGTGCCGTGCGGGAAGGCGCCGGGCGGCGCGGTCGTACCGGCGGGCAGGGGGCTGCGGGTGGGCAGCAGCGCGGGACGGTGCTCGGCGAGGAACCGCGTGAAGGACGAGGTGCCGGGCGTGAAGAACGCGTCGCTGAGGCGCCCCGCGGTGCCGGACTCCCGTGTGTCGCCACCGCTGTGGTCGTTCGCTGTCATGCGACTCCCCCTCGACTTCCCGTCGTGCCGGCCGACGACACCGGACTCCTACCTGATGCGGGCCGCCGGGAAACGCCCGCCCGGTCACAGCGCCCGGCGCCGGATCAGCAACCCGAGCACCAGCAGGCCCGGCAGCAGCGGCAGCCACACGGTCAGCAGCCGGTAGCCGAGCACGGCGGAGGCCGCCGCGGCGGCCGGGGTGCCGGAGGCGGTGAGGGCGAGGGCGAGGGCCGCGTCGAGCGAGCCGAGGCCGCCCGGGGTGGGCAGCAGTGCGGCGGCGCCGCTGGCGGCGAGGTAGAGCAGCATCACCCGGGTCGGGGACAGCGGCAGTTCGATCGCCTGGGTGACGGCGATCAGGACCAGCGAGTGCAGCGCGGCGAAGGCGAGGGAGCCGCCCCACAGGGCGGCCGACCGGGCGGGGCTGGCGTGCACGGCCCGGATGTCGGCCGACACGGCACCCACCGCGCCCCGGCAGCGCGGCCACCACCGGGTCCGGAACAGGGCGGCGACCAGCGCGGCCGCCGCGGGCACGGCCAGGAACACGGCCGTGGGGGCGTGCGGGATCCGCAGGAGGCCGGGACAGGCGGGGGCGAGCGCGCCGATGAGGGCCAGCCGGACGACGACACCGGCGGTCGCCTTGACCGCGAGCGCCGACGCGCTGCGGCCGGCCGGCAGTCCGCAGCGCATCAGGAAGCGCACGTTGACCGCGCCCGCGCCGAGCCCGGCGGGCAGCAGGTGGTTGGCGGCCGAGGCGGCGAACTGCGCGGCCACCAGGCGGCCGCCGGGCAGCCTCTCGGTGACCGCGCCCTGCTGGGCGAGGGCGGAGGACGCCCAGGTCCCGAGCGCGGCCAGGGCCCCCAGCAGCAGCCACCCCTGGTCGGCGACGGCGAGCCGGACGGCCCCGTCCTCCACCGTGGGCCAGTGCCGCCGCACCAGGTAGGCCCCGCCGAGCAGCAGGGTCAGACCGAGCCCGGCCTGCCAGTAGGGGACCTGCCGGCGGCCCGCGGCGGGTGCGGCTTCCGACGGTGCGGTCATGACCCGGCCACCGCCGGTACGGCGCGGACCGCACACGGCGAGCCGGCCCGGCGGATGCTGTGGAGTACGGCGTTCACGCTCGCGGCCATCGACACAACCACCCCTGTTCCCCTACAGACTGTAGGGCCAAGCACCCTACAACCTGTAGGGCCACGGGCCGGATTCGTGGACAAACACGATCAAACTAACGTGTACCGTGCGCATCTGCCGCGCGGGCACGCCCAACGGGGCGGCGGCCCTACTGCTTGTAAGGTTGAGCCATGGCTGGCACAGGTTCCCGCGGCAGGGCGGAGCGGCGCAGCGCCGGAGAACTGGAGAGCGAGGTCCTGGCAGCCCTGTGGGCGACCGAACACCCGTTGACCCCGGCCGAGATCCAGTCCGAGATCGGCGGCGGCCTCGCCTACAACACGGTCCACACCATCCTGAAGCGGCTGTACGACAAGGGGCTGGTGCTGCGGGACGCGGACGGGCGGCGCGGCGCCTACCGGCCGGCGAAGAACGCGGCCCAGCTGACGGCCGAGGCCATGCACGAGGCCCTGGACCGGGGCCCGGACCCGATCGCGGCGCTCCAGCAGTTCGTTTCCGGGCTGAGCCCCGCGGAGGAACGGGCGCTCCGGAACCTGTTCGCCGGGGACGGCGTATGAGGTTCGACGTCTACACCCCGCTGCTGGTCTCCCTGTTGCTGTCGCCGGCCGCTCCGGTGATCGGCCGCCGGGTGGCACCGGCGCTGGCGGCACGGGTCCTGGCCTCCGCCGCCGTGCTGACCGCCGCCGCGACCACCTGGTCCCTCGTCCTGCTGACGACCGCGCTGCTGGGCGACGCCCCGCCGGTGGTCCGGGAGGCCCGTGCGGACGGGCACCGGCTGGCCGACCCGGTGCCCGAGGTGATCGGCGTCGCCGCCTGTCTCGCGCTGGTCGTGGTGGTGTGGCGGGTGCAGCGGGCGGTCCGGGCCGAACGCGGTACCCGGCGTGCGCTGCGGCGGCTGTGCGAGGGGCAGCCGCGGGACACCGAACTGGTGGTGGCCGCCTCCACGGTGCCGCAGGCGTTCGCGATACCGGGCCGGCCGGGACGGATCCTCGTCACCTCGGGGATGCTGAGCGCGCTGGCACCGGCGGAGCGGCGGGTGCTGCTGGCCCATGAACGGGCGCATCTGGCCCACCGGCACGGCCGCCTGGTGACGGCGGTCACCCTGGCCGCGGCCGCCAACCCGCTGCTCGGTCCGGTCCGTTCGGCCGTGACGTTCCTGGTGGAGCGCTGGGCGGACGAGCAGGCCGCGAGCGCGGTCGGCGACCGCGTGACCACCGCCCGCGCGCTGGCCCGCGCCGCCCTGAGCGCGGGCCGCGCCCGCCCGTCCTGCGCGCTGAGTTTCACGGACCGGGCGGTGTCCCGCCGTATCGCCGCCCTCCGGACGACCCCACCGCCCCCTCGCTGGCCGACCGTGGCACCCGTCCTCGCGCTCGGCGCAGTGGCGGCCCTGTTCGCGGCCGACGCGACCACCGACCTGGTGACCCTCCTCTCCAACGCCCTCGCATGAAGCACGCCCTCATGTGAAGCACGCCCCGCAGTGAAGCGGCCCCGAAGGGGCGCGGGGAACTGCGCGATCAGCCACGACGGCGCCGCGGACGACCAGGCCGCAGTGTCCACTGCCGGTCGAATCTGGCTGGTCGCGCAGTTCCCCACACCCCTTTTCGGGGCGCTGGTCCTCACGTCGGCCGGTGGGGTGCTCTGTGCAGCGGCTGCCCCGGCGTCGGGGCCGGGCGGATCGGCGGTACCGCCCGTACCGCCGGGGTGTCCGTGTCGACGGTGACCGGCTCCCCGTGGTGGTGGACGGTGAGCGGGGGGCCGTCGAGGAGGGTGTACGTCGCCTTGTCCGCACCGATCTCCACGCGCAGCCTGCTGCCCCGCAGTTGCAGGTTGAAGGCCAGCCGGCGCAGCCGCTCCGGCAGCCGGGGGGCGAACCGCGCCCCGTCGTCGTAGTGGCGCAGCCCCCCGAAGCCGGCGACCAGCCATCCAGGTGCCGGCGAGGGAGGCGATGTGCAGTCCGTCGCGGGTGTTGTGCTCCAGGTCGCCGAGGTCCATCAGCGCGGCCTCGGCGGTGTAGGCGTGGGCGAGGTCGAGGTGACCGGCCTGGGCGGCCACGACGGCCTGGCAGCAGGCGGACAGGGAGGAGTCGCGGACGGTCAGCGGCTCGTAGTAGGCGAAGTTGCGGGCGATGTGCTCCTCGTCGAAGTAGGCCTCGCAGGTGTACATCGCGAGCACCAGGTCGGCCTGTTTCACGACCTGTTTGCGGTACAGGTCGAAGTAGGGGAAGTTCAGCAGCAGGGGGTACTGCTCGGGGCGGGTGTTCTCGAAGTCCCAGCGCTGGTAGCGGGTGAACCCGGCGTGCTGTTCGTGGACGCCCAGTTCGTGGTTGTACGGGATGTGCACGGCCTCCGCCGCGTCCCGCCAGGCGGCGGACTCCTCCGCGTCGACGCCGAGCCGGGCGGCCTGCCGGGGGTGGCGTTCCACGGCGTCGGCGGCGGCCAGCAGGTTCGCCCGGGCCATCAGGTTGGTGTACGTGTTGTCGTCGGCGACCGCGCTGTACTCGTCGGGACCGGTGACGCCGTCGATGTGGAAGGCGCCCCGGCTGTCGTGGTGACCGAGCGAACGCCACAACCGGGCGGTCTCCACGAGGAGTTCGACGCCGGTGTCCCGTTCGAAGTCGGTGTCGCCGGTGGCGGCGACGTAGCGGACCACCGCGTCGGCGACGTCGGCGTTGACGTGGAAGGCGGCGGTGCCGGCCGGCCAGTACGCGGAGCCCTCCGAGCCGGCGATGGTCCGCCAGGGGAACGCGGCCCCGTCCAGGCCCAGTTGGGTGGCGCGTTCGCGGGCGGCGGGCAGCGTGTTGTGCCGCCAGCGCAGCGCCTCGGCGACGGCGCCGGGAGCGGTGTGGGTGAGGACGGGCAGCACGAACATCTCGGTGTCCCAGAAGGCGTGCCCGTCGTATCCGGAGCCGGTCAGCCCCTTCGCGGGTATCGCCCGCTGTTCGGCGCGGGCCCCGGCCTGCAGCACGTGGAAGAGGGCGAAGCGGACGGCCTGCTGGACCTCCTCGTCGCCGTCCACCTCCACGTCGGCGCGGGACCAGTAGTCGTCCAGGTAGCCGCGCTGCTCGTCGGCGAGCCCCTGCCAGCCCTCGTGCGCGGCGGCGGCGAGGGCCGCGTCCACCTGGTCGGCCATGGCCGGCAGCGACCGCACTCCGGACCAGCCGTGCGCGACGAACTTCTCCACCCGCAGCCGCTGTCCCGGCTCCAGCACGGAGGTGACGGTCAGCCGGGCCACGTCGATGTCGCTCTCGGCTCGCGTGGTGGTCCGCTCGGGGCCGGAGACCGTGTGGTCGGCGGCGACCGCGACCCGCAGTCCGCTGCGTTTCGTGCGGTGCACCAGACGCAGCCGGTGCCCGGCGGCGAAGTCGTCCTCCTGCTCCAGCGGCGACTGCAGGGCCAGCGCCGCGCGCGGATCGCCGTTCGCCTCGGGGAGCTGCTCGTTGGCGACGAGTTCGGACTGGACCACGATCCGGCAGCGCTGGTCGACGGCCTCCACCTCGTAGGCGACGGCGGCCACCGCCCGTTGGGTCAGGGACACCAGCCGGGTGGAGCGGACCCGGACCGTGGACCCGGCGGGCGAGGTCCATTCGCAGGTCCGTTCCAGGACGCCCCGGCGCAGGTCCAGCACCCGCTCGTGCGCGGTGAGCCGGCCGTAGCGCAGGTCGAAGGGCTCGTCGTCGACGAGCAGTCGAAGGATCTTGCCGTTGGTGACGTTGATGACGGTCTGCCCGGACTCCGGGTAGCCGTAGCCCGCTTCGGCGTACGGCAGCGGGTGCACCTCGTGCACGCCGTTGAGGTAGCTGCCGGGCAGTCCGTGCGGTTCGCCCTCGTCCAGGTTGCCGCGCCAGCCGACGTGTCCGTTGGACAGCGCGAACACCGACTCGCTCTGGGCGAGCACGTCGAGGTTGAGCGCGGTCTCACGGACCGCCCAGGGTTCCACGGCGTACGACCGGTGGGTGATCACTCCTTGCCTCCCAGTTCGGCGAGGTCCTTGACGACCGTGTCCGCGCCGTGGGCGTACAGGGCGTCGGTCTGCCCGACGCGGTCCACGCCGACGACGTACCCGAAACGGCCCGCGCGACCCGCGTCCATCCCGGCGAGGGCGTCCTCGAAGACGGCCGCGCGGGAGGGCTCGACGCCGAGGTCGTGGGCGGCGGCCAGGAAGGTGTCCGGGTGCGGCTTGCCGGGCAGCTGCCGCTCGGCGGCCACGACGCCGTCGATGCGGACGTCGAAGAAGTGCTCGGCGCCGATCGAGCGGAGCACGTCACGGCAGTTGGCGCTGGAGGAGACGATCGCCGTCCGCAGCCCCTGGGCCCGGACCGCCTCGAGATAGCGCAGGGTGCCGTCGTAGGCCTCGACGCCGTCGGTGCGGATCTTCGCCAGGAGCAGTTCGTTCTTGCGGTTGCCGAGGCCGTGCACGGTGGCGGCGTCCGGTGGGTCGTCCGCGGTGCCCTCGGGCAGGTGGATGCCCCGGGAGTCGAGGAAGGCGCGGACGCCGTCGGCGCGGGGGCGGCCGTCGACGTACTCGTCGTAGTCGGCGACCGCGTCGAAGGGCCGTTCGCCGTCGTAGCCGCGCAGGAAGGAGTCGAAGGTCTCCTTCCAGGCCGCTGCGTGTACGACGGCCGTCTTGGTGACGACCCCGTCGAGGTCGAAGAGACAGGCCTGAATGGTGTCGGGCAGACCGAGTGCAGTCATGTCCGGCATCTTCCCCACTTGGCGGCGACGAGGGGGTGGCGTGCGCCACATCCCGGGCCGGTGTCACACTTTTTGCGTGCCGCTGACTTTCGACGACCTCCTCGACCGCGCCCGTTCACTCGCCGGACGGCGTCCGCGCGCGATCCTCGGCATCGCGGGCAGCCCCGGCGCCGGGAAGACGACCCTCGCCGGGCATCTGGTGCGGGAGTTGAACGGCACGGGCGAGCCGTGGGTGGCGCGGGTGCCCATGGACGGCTTCCATCTGGCCGACGTCGAACTGGACCGGCTGGGCCTGCGGGACCGCAAGGGCGCGCCGGCGACCTTCGACGCGGCCGGGTACGCGGCGCTGCTGCGGCGGCTGCGCGAGGACAGCGGTGACGTGGTGTACGCGCCGGCTTTCGAGCGGGTGCTGGAGCAGCCGGTCGCGGGCGCGATCCCGGTGCCGCCCACGGCCCGGCTGGTGGTGACGGAGGGCAACTACCTGCTGCTGGGGGACGGGCCCTGGGCACGGGTACGGCAGGCCCTCGACGAGGTGTGGTTCTGCGAGATCGAGGAGGGCGAGCGGGTACGTCGACTGGTCGCCCGGCACGAGGAGTTCGGGAAGGGCCACGAGGAGGCGGTGGCCTGGGTGGCGGGCACCGACCAGCTCAACGCCGGCCTGGTCGCGGCCACCCGGGACCGGGCGGACCTGGTGGTGCCGGCGACCGCGTTGTCGGCGCTGCGGTGAACGGCTCGATCCCTCCGGTCTCCCGTTCGGGAAAGACGCTGGCCCGCCGGCCGCGGCACGCCCTACGGTGACGACATGAGCGATCACCCGGAAGCACCTGTCGCGCCCGTCGATGCCTTCGAACCCCCTTACTACGTGGCCGTCTTCAGCACGGTACGGACCCAGGACCAGGGCGGCTACGGTGAGACGAACGCGCGCATGGAGGAGCTGGTGAAGGACATCCCCGGGTACCTGGGGATGGACCACGCGCAGACCCCTGGCGGGCTCGGCATCACGGTCGGGTACTTCCGCGACGCCGACGCCCTCGCCGAGTGGCGTACCCATGCCGAACACCGTGCCGCGCAGCGGCGCGGCCGGGCCGAGTGGTACCAGAGCTACACGCTGCACGTGGCGAAGGTGGAACGCAGCCACGGGTTCACGCGCCCCGGTGCCGACCGGGGCTAGCGCGCGCTGAGGGTGAGTCCGGGATCGCCGTGGGCGTCCTCGGCTCCGATGACGGCCGTGAACGCCTCGGTGTGCACCGTCAGGTCGCCCTCGAACGACGGGGTGAAGTCACCGCCGGGTCCGTACCGTACGGCGAACACGTGCAGGTGTTCCGGCGCGCGGGGCGCCGGTCCGGCCTCGTAGGCGCTGGAGGAGACCAGGTGGCGCCAGCCCTCGTCCGGGTTGCCGTAGCCGCGCGGGTCGGCGGCCAGTGCGAACGCGGCCTGCTCCTGGGTGAGTTCGGCGCGGGCGTCGAAGTGGTCGGGGCCCTGCCGCTCGGGGTGTGTCAGGCGCAGGGCGCCCGCCGAGGCGACCTCGGCCGCGGCGGTCCGGCGGACCCGGTCGCCGTCGTCCGCCGCGTACGGCAGCCCGGCCAGCAGGTACGGCGTCCCGTCGAGGCGTTCCACGGCCACCGTCACCCACAGGGCGGTGCCGTCCGTGACGTACAGGGAGCGCACGTGGCGCAGGACGTGGTCGCGGCCCACGACCGGCTTGGTCACCAGTTTGGCGGTGAGGCCGCCGGCGGTGACGTCCCGGACCCTGACCGCGCCCATCGGCCGGCAGTACATGAAGCCGTCCAGGACCGGGCCGAAGCCGTGCTGCCGGTTGACCGCGGCGGGGAGGAGGTAGGTGCCGGCCGTCTCGATCAGGGCGGGGGTCATCCGGCTGTCGAAGGCCACCGAGACGCCGCCCGCGCGGAGCCGGTGGCGGGCCGGGGCGGTCGAGGGGGTGCGGTGCCAGGGGGTGGTGTCCTGGATCTGCCAGACCAGCATCCAGGCGAAGTGGCCGTCGACCCCGCCGTCCGGTCCGACCGCGTGCCGGCCCCAGAGGGTGTCGCCCCGGTAGCGGCCGAGGTCGGAGCCGATCCGGGCGCCGAAGTACCGCAGGCCGAGCACGGACTCGAAGGCGGAGTGCTGTTCGCTGTAGCGGGGGCCGCCGTTGTCGTAGCCGCCGTTCGGCAGCCGGGCGTCGATGTACCGGGCGAGGGCGTCGCCGTCCTCGGCGAACATCCGCGCGCCGCTGATCCGGTGGGCCTGGGCGAGGAAGGAGAGGGAGATCGGGCCGTAGTTGTTGTCGTAGGCGCCGCCGTGCTCGGGCGGCAGCAGGGCGCCCCGGTCGAGGACGCGGTGGGCCCGGATCTCCTCGGTGTACAGGGCCAGTGCCCGCTCGCGGACCGCTTCCCCGTCCGCCGGCGGCAGGTGGCGGGCCAGCATCAGACCGCCGACCACGCAGCCGATCGCCTGGTTGCCGGCCTCCTGCGGGTTGAAGAAGGTGGCCTCGGTCAGCCAGCGCCAGTAGCCCCGGGCCAGCGCCAGGAGTTCGGCGCGCTGTCCGTCGTCGACCAGGCCGTCCGACAGGTCGAGGATGTCGACGGCCTGGAGCAGCGCCCACACGGTGCTCGGCCAGTCCCCGATCGGGTGCGCGCCCGCCGCCAGGACGTAACGGGCGTACGGGAGGCCGGAGTCGCGGACGGTGAGGTTCGGGTAGCCGGGGTTGTCCTCGGTGTACACGCGTTCGCGCAGATGGAAGGCGAGACTGCGGTGCACCGCCGCCGGCAGCCGGGGGTCCCGGGTGCGCTGCCAGGCGAGGGCGAGCAGGGAGGTGACCCCGAGGGAGGTGTCACCGATGTCGTCGTCGGCGTCGGGGTGTTCCAGGCTGCCCTCGGCCGTGAGGCGGGCCAGGGCCTGCTCGGTGACGTCGGCGAGGACCGCGTCGTACGCCTCCGGGGTGTCCGGCAGGTCGTGCAGCGGGCCGAGCTGGCGCGGCAGGTGCATGGGAGGTGGTCAGCCCTTCGGTCCGGAGGTGGCCTGCTGGGTCGCCGGGTTCAGACGACAGGCGCGGGACGGCGGGCGCGCAGTGCGACTCTCAGTGTCTGCGGGCCCTGTCCGCCGAGGTAGACGCGCTCTCCCGTGGTCGCGTCGGTACCGCCCACCACGGTGTGGTCCTGGCCCGGGTCGTACCGCAGCAGATCGCCGCGGTCCGGCCCGGCGAGCGGTTCGCCCGCCTCGACGTCGGCCTCGACCCGGATCTCGTCCGCTCCGACCCGGTAGGTCATCGGCCCGCCGGTCAGGCACCAGCGTCCGTCGCCGATCGGCAGGGCGCCCGTCGGTACGCCACCCGGCCGGAAGGTCAGTTCGAGGGCCCAGGGCACCCGTGGTCCGCTGATGTCGATCCGCAGGTCGGCGCCGTCCTCCCGCAGGTTCACCTCGACGCGCGTGGTCTGGGAGACCTCGTCCCGAGGCCGGTCCGGGAAGGCCATGGCGGCCGAGAAGCGTCCCTCGTCCGCCACCCGGTAGGCGCCGTCGTCCCGCCGGTGGTCCGGCCGGAGCGGCTGGTAGTAGGCGGCCGTGAGGGTCTCGGTGAGCCGGTACCGGTGGTCGGCGAGTTGCTCCATGTCCGCGGCGCGGAACGGACCCAGGTCGAAGAACCCGCGTGAAAGCCGGACCGCGTCCAGGACGGCGTCGCCGGCGAACAGGCGCAGGAAGGTGGGGTTGCAGGCGAGGCCCGAGCGGATGCGCCGGTGCTCGGGCACGTCCGAGCCGCCGTACACGACGCCGTGCGCGGTGGCGGAGGCGCGTGCGGCGAGCCGGGCCGTGGCGAGGTACCGGTGGCGGGGCAGGGGTTCCGGGTCCGGCGCGGGCAGCGGGCGGCACAGGTCGGGGGTGAGGATGGTCTCGGCGAGCAGGCCGGGGTCGTCGATGCCGCCGGCGGCCGCCAGTCGTGCCGCCCGGCTGAGGTCGCCCCGGCCGGTGCGGATCGCTAGCAGCCGGTAGTGCGGCAGGTAGGGCGCCAGCGGGAACGGGTGGTGCTGGTCCTGCCGTCGTGAGTGGACGGTCTCGACCGTGCCGTCCGGTCTGATGAGGTCCAGCGTCGCGGTGAGGTTGCGTTCGACGGCGTCCCGCAGGTCGGGGCGGCCGAGGACGTCGGCCAGCAGCAGGAGCGACGGGTTGGACACGTGGGCGGCGTAGTTGGCGCTCCGCTCCGAGTACAGGCCCTCCGCGTCGATGTCGACGCCCTCGGCGAGCCACTGCGCCACCCGGTCGGGCAGCCGGTCGTCCGGGAACGACCGGTGCAGCCGGGCCAGGGCCGCGCACAGTTCCCAGCGGTGGTTCGGGGTGTGCACGCCACCGGTCAGGAGGCTGCCGGTGGCGGCGCCGGCGATCTCGGCGAGCGCGGCCGTGACCTCGTCCAGTTCCGGTCCCGCGCCGGCGGCCAGGACGTGCGCGTCGCACACGTCGTTGACGGTGAACGCGGAGTCGGGCGGTGACTGCACGTTGTCGCCGCCGGCGAAGAGGCCGGTGGACGTCTGCACGGCCCGTAGGGCGCGGAGGTGGGTCAGTGCGGCGGCGACGGCTTGGCCGCTGCCGTGCAGTGCCGAGTCCGGGGACCGGTACGCCGCGATCAGGATCTTCGCCCGGCGGGCCAGGGCGCGGTGGGGAACGCCGGCGGGTTCCTCGTCGGGGGCGGCCGCCAGCGGGGCGGCCGGCCGGTCGGCGGCGCCGGCCACCGCGCGGAGGAACTCGTGGTCGAGCGGGGTGGGCAAGGTCAGTCCTTCAGTCCGGCGTTGATGTCGGCGCTCATGACGTACCGCTGGAACACCAGGAAGACGAGGATCAGCGGGATCATGGAGATGACCGATCCGCCCAGCAGCACCGACCAGTTGATGTTCTGCGCCCCGACGAGGCTCTGGATGCCGATCTGCACGGTGAACTTGTTGGGGTCGTTGAGCATCAGCAGCGGCCAGATGTAGTCGTTCCACCGCCACTGGAAGGACAGGATGGCGAGGGTCAGCATGATCGGCCGGGAGATCGGCACCATGATCCGCAGGAAGATCGACAGTTCCCGGGCGCCGTCGATGCGGGCGGCCTCGACGAGTTCGTCGGGGACCGTCAGGAAGAACTGGCGGAACATGAAGCAGCCGGTCGCCGTGAGCACGGCCGGGAGGATGATGCCGCCGAACGAGTTGTAGAGGCCGAGGTCACGGACCACCAGGAACTCCGGGGCGAGCATGACCTCGGACGGCAGCATGGTGGTGGCCAGGATGCAGATGAAGAAGGCCTTGAGCCACTTGTTGTCGTACTTGGCCAGCGCGTACCCGGTGCAGCAGCTGACCCCCACCGTGAGGATCGTCGTGATCACGCACACGAGGGCCGTGTTGATGAAGTACTGGGAGAAGTTGGCGCTGTCCCAGGCCGCCTTGTAACCCGACAGGGTGGGGTGGTGCGGAAGCACCGTCAGCGGAAGGGAGAACAGGTCTCCCGCCGGCTTGAAGGAGCTGAGGACGAACCACGCCACCGGCAGCCCGTAGAGGGCGGCCAGGATCCACAGCAGGGTCGTCGCGGGTACCGCGCGCCGGAGCCCACCGTCGCGCCCGCCGCGGGTCCGCTTCTTGGAAAGGGCCTTCACGGAACCGGCGTCGACCTGACGCGGCGTGTCTGTGGTGGTCATCGGTTCTCCATCCGCCGGTTGGCGATCAGCTGGATGATCGCGACGGCCATCAGGATGAGCATGAGCACGAACGACGCGGCGCTCGCGTAGCCGATCTGGCCCCGGTTGAATCCGGTCTCGTAGATGTACTGGACGAGCAGGTTGTTCGACGTGCCCGGTCCGCCGTTGTTGAGGGAGACGAACAGCGGGTATTCCTTCATCGCGTTGATCGTGTTGAGGAGGATCACGATGAAGGACGTCGGCGCGATGCTCGGCAGCGTGATGCTGACGAACTGGCGCCAGGGTCCCGCGCCGTCGAGCGAGGCCGCCTCGTAGTACGAGGTGGGCACGTTCTTGATCGCCGCGATGAACAGCAGCATCGAGAAGGCCGTTCCCCACCAGGCGCCGGCCATCACGACCACGCCCAGCGACAGGTCCGCGTTCGACTGCCAGGCGATCGCGTGCCCGCCGAGCTTCTCGATGACGTAGTTGATCAGTCCGAAGTTCTCACCGAACAGCCACCGCCACAGCACACCGACGACGATGGGCGAGATGAGCCACGGGACGAAGAAGACGACACGGGCGATCGACGCGCCCTTGGCCTGCTTGCTCACCACCAGGTTGGCGACCAGCAGCGAGAGCACGAAGTTCAGCGGTACGACCAGCACGGTGTACAGCAGCGTCCGGAACAGCGCGTCGTAGAAGGTGGAGTCCCCGAACAGGTTCGTGTAGTTGTCCAGTCCGACGAACTGGAACGCCCCCACACCCGTGTAGTTCGTGAACGAGTAGACGAGCCCGATCACCGCCGGCCAGACGAAGAACAGCGCGAAGAGCACGACGTTGGCCGCGATGAGGACGAGCGGCGCGAGGGTGTAGGTGCTGCGTCGCCTGGGCGGGCTCCCGGACACGTCCGAGGCGCGTTTTGTCATCTTCCTGACTCCGTGCTGTGGGGATGGATTGCCGTGGGCTCAGGCCGTGAGCCCGTGACCGGGTGGGCGCCCGGGGCGGGCGGCGGTGTCTGGATCCGCCGCCCGGCCCGCCGGCCCCTGATCAGCCGCCGACCTGCTGGTTGTAGCCGGCCACGATGTTCTCCAGGGCCTTGTCGGCCGACTGCTGGCCGTTGATCGCCTTGCCGAGCTCCGTCTTGGTCGGGTCGGTGGTGAGGCTCTTGCCCTTCAGCACCCACGCCGTCTGCGCGTTGTTGAAGTAGCCGGAGATCGGGGCGTAGAGCGGGATCTCCTCGTTGTAGAGCTTGAAGGCCGCCTGCGCCGCGTCGGACGTGAAGGGGTACTTCGGGCTCAGGCCGCTCTCCACCGGGAGGAACCCGGAGGTCTCGACCAGCTCGGTGTACTGCTTCGGGTCGTACACCCACGACATGAACTTCTTCGCGGCGGTGGCCGCGGCGCCGTTGTTGTTGAAGCCGACCATCATGCCGCCGCTGTTGACGTCGCTGGCCTGCACCGGCTGGGCGGGGGTCGGGACGCTCGCCCAGTCGAACTTCTTGATGCTGTCCGCGAAGGCGGCGACCTGCCACACACCGGACCAGTAGGCGACCACGTCACCGCTCTGGAACATGGCCGACGGGTCGGCGCCGCTGGTCCACACCGACTTCGGCATGACCTTGTCGTCGTTCCAGCCGACGAAGGTGTTCACGGCCTTCTTGGTCGCGGCGTCCGTCGAGAACTTGCCGGAGGAGTCCGCGTGGACGTACTTCCCGCCCATCTCGTACACCATGGCGCGCAGCCGGGACGGCGACTGGTCGAAGGTCAGGGAGTACTTGGCGCCGGTCTTCTCGCGCACCTTGTTGGCGGCCGCGATGAACTCGGTCCAGGTCCAGGTGTCCGAGGGCGAGGCCGGGACGGCGACGCCGGCCTTCTTGAAGAGCGTCTTGTTGATGAACAGGCCGGACGCGGTGACGTCCGAGGGGATGGAGAGCACCTTCCCGGACGAGTCCTTGGCCAGGAAGTTGCCGTTGATGTTGTAGCTCTTGTTGTTGGCGATGGAGCTGAGGTCGATCAGCTTGTTCGACCAGATCGGGTCGAGCGCCGGCACGTCCGCGACGTCGGGCAGGGAGTTCGCCTGCGCGGCGTTGTGCAGCTTCGTGGGGTAGCCGTCGTAGGGGATGTTGACGAGCTTGACGCTGACGCCGGTTTCCTTCTTGTACTGGGCCACCAGCTTCTTCCAGCCCGCGTCCTGTCCCGGAACCGTGGAGATCCAGAACGTCAGCGACTTGGCGTTCCCGCCCGAGCCGGAGCCCGAGCCGCAGGCGGACAGCAGCAGGGCACCTGCCGCGGTCGCGGCAGCGAGGGGAACCAGGCGGCGCACACCGCCGCGGCCGAGTCGGCGGGAGCGCCGCACACCCACAGTGGTCATCTTCGATCCCATTTCTTCGGAGGGACGGAGCACGGCGCCGGCTGAGGCGGCACGGGTGCATTTCTGAAGGAAAAATCACTTTCCGGGGGTGCGGCCTCGCCCGGCCGCATCGTCCACGCGGGGCGAGCTCCCCGGCCGTCCTGGCCGTCACCGCACGGGCACGCCCTCGTGCGGTTGCCGTACGTCGTGTACGGGCTGGGTGGCTCACCCCAAGCCGGCGTCCCGACCGACTTAGAAAGCGCTTGTCCGGACATTGGCAGACCAACTCGGAGGCCGTCAATCCTTCATCTGCACGCCTTCGGTCACGTTTTGGACTCCTTGCGCCACGGCGAGCCGGGCGGCACCCACCACGGTACCGAGATCGCCGATCTGGCTGCTCACCACCTCGGTGGGCCAGCTCAGCCGCTCCAGCTCGGCCCGCACGCCGGGCAGCAGCTGCGGATCGGCGCCCGTGCTGCCGCCCAGCACGAGCAGCCCCGGGTCCAGTACGGCGGTCACGGCGGCGGCCAGCCGGCCCACGTCGGCGGCGTGCCGGGCGACGAGGGCCCGGGCGGGCTCCCGGCCCTGGGCGGCCAGCGCGAAGAGCCGGTCGGCGGTGCGCGGGCGGGGGCCGTCGGCGGCGCCCCAGGCCTGGGCGGCCCGGCGCAGCAGGGCCTGCGAGCCCACGTAGGCCTCCAGGGCCTCCTGGCGGGGCTCCCGGTCGTCGTCCCAGGGGTAGGGCAGCCGGGCGAGCTCACCGGCGGCTCCGTTGGCACCGCGCAGCACCTGGCCGCCGATGACGATGCCGAGGCCGATGCCGACGCCGATCCGCAGATAGCCGAACGTGCGGCGGCCCCGCGCGGCCCCCTCGTGGAGTTCGGCGAGGGCCGCACAGTTCACGTTGTTCTCCAGGTGGACGGGGACGCCCGGCGGCAGCGCGACGGAGACCGCGTCGAAGACGGGCCCCGCCTTGGCGGTGGCCGGACGCATGGCGCCGCTCGTCCGGTCGGGCTCGGTGACGTCACCGACGGCGACCACGATGGCCCGCAGCGGCGCGCCGGGCGGCAGCGCGGCCAGCGCCTCGCGGACCGCGTCGGCGGCCCGGGCCCGCGGTGTGCTGGCCTCGGCCAGCAGGGTGCCGTCCAGGGCACAGCCGCGCACCCTGGTGCGGGCCGGCCCGAGGTCGACGGCGAGCACCGAGCCGGCGGCGGGGCCGAGGCCGTACACGGCGGCGGAGCGGCCGGTGCCGCCGGAGGCGGTACCGGAGTGGGTGGCCAGCCGCGCCCCCTCCAGCTCCGCGACGGCGGCGGAGACCGTCGGTTTGGACAGGCCCGCGAGACTCGCCAGCTGCGGCCTGGTGGCGCTGCCGGCCTGGGCCAGCACGGCGAACACGGCTCCGGCGCTCTCGGTGAGACGGGGGGCTTCAGCCACGACGTGTTCCACAGTTCCCCCATGGGTCAGGGGCCGCGCTCCCGGATGTCAGGGAGGCGGCGATGCGGTGCCCTCGTGCCGCGCGGTTCTGTCCTCGACAGCGGCCCGTCGATCGAGAGCGCGACAACTCTTGACGCACTGTACTTCGTTAGTTAACTTCCTAACGAAGTACACGGTACTCGCCTGCCGTGCTCCGCAAGAAGCCCGTCCCGGGGCTTCCCGATTCGCTCAACTCCTGTACGGCCAGGCGCTGTTCGCCCGCCGTCACAGGCAGGCCCTGCCGTCGGATTCCCGCCTGCCCCGCGACGTCGTGCACTCCCGCAGCCCCGGCCCGGAGGACCCAAAGATCACGCACCCGACGCCGCCGGGCCGCCCCCCGGGCGACGACGGGAACGTGCCGACAGGGCCCAGGGCCCGGCCGGCGGACCAGGTCACAGGAATCAGCGGCGGCTGTCAGCGCCGGTGAGCGGCGCGTGCCACACCCCGCGTCCCCGGCCGGATCCGTCGGCCGGGCCCGGGGTCCCGTCATCTCCGGCGCCCTGTGCCCAGACGACGAAAGAGGATCCGTGCAGGACCTTCCTTCCTCCCCGCTCGTGGTCGGTGTCGACGTGGGCGGCACCAAGACCCACCTCCGCGCGCTCGCCGGCGCCGAGCTGGTCGCCGACCACGTCCGCCCGAGCAGCGGCTGGCGGCCGCACGACACGGACGCCGCCGCCCGCTGGCTGACCGCGCTGGTCCGTGAAGCCCTCCCCGCGGACGCCCGCCCCGCCGCCCTGGCGGTCGGCGGGCACGCCTGTGAGACGCCCCGTCAGTGCGCCGGGACAGCCGCCGCGCTGCGCGCGTCGCTCGGTGTGCCGGTCCGGGTGGTGGGCGACGCCGAGCTCCTCGTCCCCGCCGCCGGTCTGGACAAGGGCGTCGGACTGGTCGCCGGCACCGGCTCGGTGGCCGTCGGCCGGCTCGCGGACGGCAGCCCCGTGCAGGTCGGCGGCTGGGGCGCGGTGCTCGGCGACGAGGGCGGCGCCGCCGGACTCGTCCGGGAGGCCGCCCGTGCCGCCTGGGCCGCGCACGACCGCGGCGAGGCACCCGACGCCCTCGCGGCCGGCCTGGTCGCCGCCTTCGAGGTGGCCGAGGTACCCGCGCTGGGCGCGGCCCTGGAGAGCGCCACCGACATCTCGGCCCAGTGGGGCCGGCACGCGCCGGTGCTGTTCGCGGCGGCCGACGCGGGCTCGCGGATCGCCCGGGACGTGATAGCCGACGGCGGCCGCGCGCTGGCCGCCCTGGTGGCCCGGCTCGCCGCCCGCGGTCTCGCCGTGGACGACGTGGTGGTGGCGGGCGGCACGATCCTCTCCCAGCCGCGGCTGTACGACGCCTTCGCCGCCGCGCTCGCCGAGGCCGTGCCCGGCGCCCGGCCACAGCCGCTGCGCAGTCCGCCCGTGACGGGCGCGGTGGCCCTCGCGCGTTCGCTCCTGTGACGACGCCGGCCGGGGCCCCTTCCGCTGCGCGGGTGCGGACCTCTGCGCGGGTGCGGACCACGGGCCGTTCGATACCGCGAACACGCAGGTCCCGGCGCTGCTTCCGGTCGAACCACCGGGCTGCCGTTCAACTCCGGGCCATGTGGCGGTCGTCGGACCATGACCGCCAGGACACGGGCCGGTCCTAGAACTTCGCTCGGCCGGCTCTTCTCCCGCGCGCACCGGCACACGCCCGCGTGGAGCGCACCGATCCGTTCGTGAACTCCCCGCAGAACCCAAGATTCGTGACTCCCCGCAGAACCCAAGATTCGTGAACTCCCAGTAGAACTCAAGAGAGGCACCTCCATGCCGTCACCTGCCGGGCACCACTCCCCTTCTCCGGCCCGTGGACTCGCCGTCGGCCGACGGGGATTCCTGAAGACCTCGCTCGGCGCGTCGGCGGGCATGGTGGCCGCCCCGACCCTCGTCAGCTGGCTCGCCGCCGCCGACGCCAAGGCCGCGACCGCCCTCGCGTTCGTCGACGACTACAAGACGAACGTCAGCACCAACCTCACCGCCGACACCAACGCGGTGGTCCGCATCCTCGGCGGCTTCGCGCGGATCTGGAAGACCGGTCCGGCCTGGAACACCGGCAGCGTGCTGCGGGCCGACATTCTGCGCGCCAACATGCGGTACTGCGCCCGCGTCACCACCCGGCGCACCGCCGCCGAGGCGAAGAAGGCGTTCCTCTACGACCGCCAGCACCAGAGCTACGCGATGATCGCCGGCCTCGGCCCGCTCGCCGACCTGTACAAGGCCGGCTCCCTCGCGGTCACCTCGATCACCAGCGCGCCGGACACCACGCCCGCCACCACGATCAGCGACGCCGTGCCGGCCGACGCCCCGGCGGGCTCGGCGCTCGGCGCGGGCTCGCACGACTCGGCGCTCGGCAAGGTGGCCGAACTGGTGGACACGGTGCGCGGCAACTACGCCTCCGGCAACCCGTCCAAGTACGCCTACCAGTACCCGCGTCCCTGGCGGATGAACGAGGACAGCGAGGTCGTCGACACCGGCAGGACCGACGCCTTCGGCTTCCCGGTCTACGAGTCCGACGTGGTCGTCGCCCCGCAGCTGCTGCGCCAGCGCGGCACCTCCCCCGCCGACGACGGCGGTTTCCCGTCGGGCCACACCAACGCCTTCCACCTGGCCGGCCTGGCCTACGCGTACGCGGTGCCGGAGCGCTTCCAGGAGCTGGTGACCCGTGCCCTGGAGCTGAGCGACACCCGCATCGTCGCGGGCATGCACAACACGGTCGACGTGCTCGGCGGCCGGGTGATGGCCACCGCGCTGGCCGCCGCCACCCTCGCCGACCCGGCCAACGCCGACCTGAAGAGGGCGGCCCGCGCCCAGGCCCTCGCGTACTTCGAGGCGCGGACCGGCGCCACCGCGGACACCCTGTACGCCTACGCGCACTCGGCCGGCACCGCCACCGACCCGTACGCCGACCGCGAGGCGAACGAGCGCGCGCTCACCCCCCGGCTGACGTACGTCCTGCGCCGGGAGGGCCGCGACCTGCCGCTCACCGTGCCCAAGGGCGCCGAGGTGCTGCTGGAGACCCGCCAGCCGTACCTCAGCGCCGACCAGCGCCGGGAGGTGCTGCGGACCACCGGTCTGCCCTCCGGGTACGTACTGCTGGACGGCCCGGAGCAGTGGGGCCGCCTGAACCTGTTCGCCGCGGCGGACGGGTACGGCGCCTTCGACTCGGACGTCACGGTCACCCTGGACGCGGCGGCGGGCGGCTTCGCCGCGGCCGACAGCTGGCGCAACGACATCGACGGCCACGGCGGTCTGACCAAGAAGGGCACCGGCACGCTGACCCTGACCGGCGACAACCGCTACCGGGGCGGCACCGTGCTGGCGGGCGGCACCCTGGTCGCCGCCTCCGAGGACGCGCTCGGCCGCGGTGACGTCCGGGTCTCGGCCGGCACCCTGCGGGTCGCCGGGGAGCTGTTCGTGCGCGGCACGTACACGCAGGACGCGGGCGCCCTGGAGGTCACCCTGACGAAGGGCGGCAGGGCGCCGCTGACGGTGAAGCACCTGGCCGTCCTCGGCAGGGGCACCACGCTCGCCCTGAATCTCGGCACCGAGCACCCGCCGGCCGCGGGCAGCACCCTCGCCGTCCTGGCCGCACCGCGGCTGCGCGGCCAGTTCGACAAGGTGGAGCTGAACTCCACCGCGCTGCGGGCCGTACCCGTGTACACGGCAGAGGGTCTGTCGGTACGACTCGTGAAGCGGTGACGCGCCCGGTGGCGGGAGCGGTGCGACAGTAGGGCCATGACCGCCCAAGATCGCTCCCGTCACCGTGGGCCCGGTGTCCCCGCGGGGCGGATGATGGCAAGCGAACAGCAGTCGGTCCTCGAACCCGACGTCCCCGGTGTCCGGGTCGGCCCGGCCGGTTCCGGGCGCGCCCCACGGCCCGCCCCCGCGGCCCGGTTGACCGCCGCCCTGCGCGCCCGCCGCCGGTGGCTGGTGCCGGTCCTGGTGGTGCTGCTGCTCACCCAGATGGCGGCGGCGATGGTGACCACCGCCGTCGAGCAGACGCCCACCGTCGACGAGCCCGTCTACGTGGCCACGGCCGCCGACTACCTGCACGAGCACCGGCTGCGCTACAACCCCGAGCACCCGCCGCTCGGCAAGCTCGTCATCATGGCGGGCATCGCGGTCGCCGGCCCGCACTACGACCCCTCCTACCGGGGCGACCAGGGGCAGGTGGGCCGGCACCTGCTGTACTCGTCGGGCAACGACCCCTGGCGGGTCATGCTGTGGGCCCGGCTGCCGGTGATCGCGCTGACGCTGCTGTTCGCGCTGGTGGTGTTCGCCTTCGCGGGCGAGCTCCTCGGTACGGCCGCCGGACTGCTGGCCCTCGCGCTGTACTGCTTCTCCCCCGACCTGATCGCGCACGGCTCGCTGGCCACGCTGGACGTGCCGGCGACCGGGTTCGTGCTGACGTCGGCCTGGCTGGTGTGGCGGGCCCGCCGCCGGCCCCGGCTGTACCTGCCGCTCGCCGGGGCCGCGCTGGGCGCGTCGGTGGCGACGAAGATGAGCGCGCTGCCCGCCGTCCCGGTGCTGATGGCGCTGGCGGTGCTCTCGGTGTGGGGCCCGCGCCCGGGCCGTGCGCGGCGCGCCGTCGCGGCCGGGGCGGTCATGGCGGTGACGGCGGTCGCCGTGGTGTGGCTCTCCTATCTGGCGGTCGATCCCAGGCTGCGCTTCGTGCCCGCCGGACCCGTCCCCGCGGTGCACGGCCTGCGGGGCGCCCTGGTCGGCCTGATGCCCTTCCCGGAGGCCTACCGGGCCGGGATGCGGGTGCAGTTCGCCCTGGAGGACCTGCCCTGGCAGGGCTTCCTGTTCGGGCACCTCTACACGGGCTCCCGCTGGTACTACCTGCCGGCCGCCCTGCTGGTGAAGACGCCGCTCGGCATGCTGGCGCTGTGGGCGGCCGGTGCCGTCGCGCTGGTGGCGGTACGGCGGCTGCGGCCGGCCGCGCCGTACCTGCTGCTGCCGCCGGCCGTGCTGCTGGCCTCGGCGATGACCGGGTCACGGGACTTCGGGACGCGGTACGCGCTGTTCGTGCCGATGTTCCTGGCGGTGGCGGGGGCCGCGGTGGCGGCGGTGCGGTGGCGCTGGTCGCGGCCGGCGGCCGGGGCGCTGGTGCTGTTCGTGGCGGTGAGTTCGCTGCGCACGTTCCCGTTCTATCTGCCGTACTCCAACGAGGCGTTCGGCGGTCCGGCGAAGACGCATCTGCGGCTGCACGACTCCAACGTGGACTGGGGCCAGGACCTGGGCCGGCTCGCGGACCGGCTGCGGGACCGCTATCCGGGACAGCGCGTCTGGCTGGTCTACAAGGGCAGCGGTGTCCCGGCGTACTACGGCATCCACGCCTCGGATCCCCGCAAGGTGCCGCAGGGCGAGGTGCACGGGCTGCTGGTCGTGTCGGACTCGTGGGTCGCCAAGGCGCGAGGCCGGCTGGCCGAGTTGATCAAGAGCAGCAGGGCGGTCGACGAGGTCGGCCATTCGATCACCGTCTACCGGCGGTGAGCGCGCGCACCGGTGCCGTGCGCGCACCGCGCGCGTTCACCGGCGGGGCGGTTCGGTACGGCGCACAACCCCTGGTCACCACGGGCCGTGAGCTATGTTGAGTCCTCGTGGGAGACAAAGGAGGCGCTTCGGTGCCATCGCCGCAGCAGGCACGCGCTCAGGCGTCCGCGATCACCTCGGGCAAGACCGTGCCGGAGGCGGAGGCCGCACCCACCTCCCAGCTGCGCGAGCTGTTCGACGGCCCCCGGCTCTCCCCCGGGCAGCGGCGCATCGCCCAGTACCTGATCGACCACATCACCGAGGCGGCGTTCCTGTCGATCACGGATCTCGCCGAGCGGGCCGGGGTCAGCCAGCCGTCGGTGACCCGGTTCGCGGGCGCGGTCGGGTTCAACGGCTATCCCGCGCTGCGCGAGCGGCTCCAGTCGATCGCGCTGCGCACCCTGGCGGGCGGGACGGGACCCACCACCGAGCACCGCAGCAACGAGCTCCAGGCGGCCGTGGACGCCGAGATCGAGAACCTGGAGAACCTGCGCCGGGACTTCGCCGACCCGGACCGGGTGATCTGGATCGGCCGCGAGCTGTCCCAGTCGTCCCCGCTGACCGTGCTCGGCCTGCGCATCTCCGTCTCCCTGGCGGAGTACTTCGCGTACGCCGCCCGCCGTATCCACCCCGACGTACGGCTGGTGACCCGGGGCGGCAGCGTGGCGTACGACGCGCTCTTGCAGTCGCGCGAGGCGGGCGGCACCTGGGTGCTGGCATTCGGCATGCCGCGGCACGCGCAGGAGACGCTCACCGCGATCCGGGTGGCCCGCACCGCGGGGCTGCGGGTCGCCCTGGTGACCGACCTGGCGCTCGGGGCGCTGGCCGACGAGGCCGACGTCACCTTCAGCACCGGTATCGGCTCCCGCCTGGTGTTCGACACCTACGCGGCGCCGGGACTGATGGCCGCGGCGCTGCTCCAGGCCATGACCGACGCCGACCCCGAGCGCACCCAGGCGCGCCTGGAGGAGTACGAACAGGTCGCCGAGGAGCACCAGTTCTTCCTCAAGGACTGAGCAGAACCGGACGTCTCGGAACCGGACGTCTCCCCCTTTCCCGTCACATGACACACCAGGGGGACTATTCACGGCATTTCGCGCATGAATGTTTTCATACGTCTTGCAAAGCGGATCGCATATATAAATACTGCTCACGGATCATCCCGGCACCTCCCGGGCACGTTCCGCACCGAGGACGCACCACCCGCACCCGCCCCGAGAAAGCCGAAGGACCGCCCATGCGCACGCAGCACCACCCGCAGTGCCGGCGGCCGGTTCCCGGGGCCCTCGCACGGACGCCCCCAGCCGCCGTCTCCTACCCGCGTCGGCGCCCGGGGTGTTCGAACGGGCATCGCCTGCGCGATTCGCCCGCGGCGGCTCCGGTCATCCCCTAGGCCGGAGCCGCCGAGACATCCGTCGACCACCCGCCGCGACGCCGCACACCCGGAAGCGATGATCATGACTCTGACGACGACCACGCGCATCAGCCCCGACTGGCCCTGCCAGGTCAAGGCGCCGGGCAGCTACGACTGGGAGCGCTCCGCGGCCAAGTGGCTGCGGGAACTGGTACCGGCCCGCTACGCCAGCTACCCGGCGCTGATCCGGCACCCCGTGCTGCTCGCCCGGCACGCGCAGATCCAGGTCCAGCACGAGGTCCGGGTGGCGCGCACGGCGCTCCAGACGGCGCGGGCCGAACTGCCGGTGCTGGGCCTGCCCGAGTCGGTCATCGAGCACACGATCAAGCTGTACGCGGCCGAGGTCATGCAGCTCCAGCACATCGCGCGCAGCGTCCGCGCGGTCACCGAGGCACTGGTCGGACACAGCACCGGCCGCTGAGCTCGCCGGTCCGGGGCTCCGCAGCCGCCTTCACAGATCCCCCACGGGCGTGATCGGAAGGGCCTACCTGTGCCATGCTCGACCCGTGACGAGCGAGCACGTTTCCGCTGTGGACACCAGCTCCGCCGCCGAGGCGGCAGCGCTGGCCAAAGTGGTGTCGCGGCAACGCGCCGAGCTGGACCGGCTGCGGGACTCGTTGGCCACCTCCGCCGTGGTGGAGCGGGCCAAGGGGGCGCTGATGGCCACCACGGGCTGCACCCCCGACGCCGCGCACGAGGCGCTGGTGAGGCGGGCCGAGGGCGGCAACCGGACGCTGCTGGAGGAGTGCTGGCTGACCCTCGGCGCCCTGACGCCCAGCGCGCCGCCCGTCCCGGACCCCGGCGCGGAACCGCCCGCGCCGGCCGGTGAGCGGACGGCCCTGGCCGTGCCCGAGATCGCCGAGATCCTCGGCCGGCTCGGCAAGGCGCTGGTGCGCGTCACCACCCCGCGGGAACTGGCCGGGACACTCCTCGAACACCTGGCGCCCCGGCTCGGCGCCGACGCGGTGCTGCTGTACCGGCGGCTGCCGGACAACGGACTCGAACTCGTCGCCGACGCGGGCGTCGACGCGGCCCTCGCCGACCAGTGGCGGCTGGTGCCCCCGCTGAGCGGGATCGCCCCGCTGGAGGCGATCAAGGCGGGTGAACCGCTCTGGCTCGAGCACTACGCCGAGGACCGGCGGCGCTACCAGCTCATCGGCGAGCCGCACGGGCGCTGGCGGTCCCGGGCCTGGCTGCCGATGACGGCGGGCGGCGGGACCGAGGCGGCCCTCGGTGTGCTCCGCCCGGACCGGAGCGCCTTCCAGCCCGCCGACCGCGAGCTGCTGACGGCCGTCGCCCGGCTGTGCGCGGGGCGGCTCAGCACCCTGGGCGTCCCCGCCTCGCCGGTCCCCTCGGGGTTCTCCCGGGCGGTCCAGAGCGTGCTGGACGCGCTGCCCGGGGCGGTGGTCCTGCTGACCCCGCTGCGTTCCCCCGGCGGGACGGTGGAGGACTACCGCATCGACGCGGCCACGCCGGACGCCATGGACATCCTCGGCCGCACCGGCCAGGAGATGATCGGCGCGCACATCCTGGAGAGCTATCCCTCCGTCGCCGGCGAGTCCCTGTGGCAGGGGTACCTGAAGGCGCTCGGCGGGGAGCCGTACGAGGGTGAGCCGTTCGTCTACGAGGAGATCGTCGCCGGGGTGCCGCTGACCGCCACCTACTCGGTGCGGGCCGCGCGCCTGGGCGACGGCCTGCTGGTGAGCTGGCTGCGGCACGACACCGAGGAGCGCCAGGAACAGCGGCTGGCGGACATGCAGCGGCTGGGCAACCTCGGCTGGGCGAACTGGAACCTGATCACCCGTCAGGTCACCTGGTCCTCACAGGTGTACACGATCCTGGGCCGCGACCCGGGGCGCGGCGCGGTCCCGCTGGACCTGCTGCCCGACCTGGTGCTGCCCGAGGACGCGCACACGCTGGCCCGGGGCGTCGCCGAACTCGCCCGTACCGGCCGCCGGCTGGACGTGCCGTTCCGGCTCAGGTCCGGGAACACCGTCCGGCATCTGCGGGCCGTCGCCGAGGCGGTGAACGCGCCGGACGGCACGGTCGTCGAGGTGCACGGCTTCGTGCAGGACCTCACCGCACAGCGCAGTGCCGAACTCGCCCTGGTGGACAGCGAACGGGCGATCCTCGTGCAGCGCGGTGTCCTCGACGCCGAACGCGCGCTGGCGACCCGGCTCCAGCACGCCCTGCTGCCGCTGCCCAGCGAGCCGGTGCGGCTGTGCGGGCTGCGTGTCGAGGTCGCCTACCTGCCCGCCCAGGCCGGGATCCATGTCGGCGGCGACTGGTTCAGTGCCGTCGAACTGCCCGGCGACGCGGCACTGTTCGTGGTCGGCGACGTGGCGGGGCACGGTGTGGACGCGGTCGCGACCATGGCCCAGCTCCGGTTCACGGCCAAGGGCATGGTGTCCACCGGCTCCTCGCTGACCGGTGCGCTGGCCCGCCTGAACTTCCTGCTCCTGCACTCCCGCGACAGCCAGTCCACCGCGACCCTGATCCTCGCCCGTTACGAACCGGCCGGACGCCGTCTGGTCTGGGCCCAGGCGGGTCACCTGCCGCCCCTGCTGGTGCGCGACGGAGAGGTGCGCCGGCTCGACCGACCGGACGGCATGCTCCTCGGGGCCCACGCCGAACCGTCCTACGAGTCCGCGGAGTTCCGGCTGGAGCCCGGCGACCGGCTGCTGATGTACACCGACGGCCTGGTGGAGCGCCCCGGCGAGGACATCGACGCGGGTCTGACCCGGCTGGCCGAGGCCGTCCGCACCGCCGGACCCGACTCCCTGGCCGCGTTGCTCGACGCGATGCTGGTCGGCGAACGACGCGACGACGTGTGCGTGCTGGACATCCGGGTGCCGCTGGAGGGCGAGGAGTGACCACGGCCCGGCCGGCGGGTCAGCCATCGGTGGTGGTGAGGGTCGTGCGGGACTCAAGGGCCTGGCGGGTGTCGTTGCCGTAGACGCCGCGTTCGTCGCCGCTGATGCCGTACCAGATCTGGAACCGCTCCACGGCGGCGGTGAGGGCGGAGTCGTAGGTCCCGCCGGTGGAGCCGTCGCGGTAGACGTCCGGGATGCGCAGCAGGCGCTGCTCCAGTTCGACGACCTCGGGGCCGGTGTCGCCCTGGCGGAGGGTGCCGGCGCCGTCGGGGTCGTCGGCGGAGTCCGAGGCCGGCGGGGTGCTCGCCGGTGCCGTGCCGGCGGACTCGGACGGCTGGGCGGCGGCCGCGGTGCCCTCCCGGCCGGGCAGCAGGAGCGCGCTGCCGAAGCCGACCAGGGCGGCCGCGCTGACCGCGACCACCACGGCGGCCCGGCGCAGTCCCGGTCCGAAGCCGAAGGCGCGGGACGGGCCGCCGCCCCGGCCGTGTCCCCGGCCCCGGCCGCCGTACCCGGTGCGCGGGCCGTCGGTGACGGGCGGCAGTTCCTGGGTCTCGTCCTCCGTGCCGCCGCCGGACGCGCGTGCCGAGTCGAACGCCTCGAAGTCCGCCGGGCCCCGGGTGCCCTTGGCCGTCCTCTCCTTCTCGTCGGCCTCCGCCTCCTCGCGTATCTCCCGCATCAGCTCCGCGAGGGCGTCGAGCCGGCGGGGGCGCAGCACCCGTACCGGTTCCAGCACCGGTCCGCGGTGCGGCTGTTCAGGGTCGGGCGGTGTCGACACACTGCTCTCCTTCCACGTCCCGTGTCCCGTGCGCACGGGTGTCCGCGATCCCCGAGAACACATACGGGGAGACCGGCCCGCCGGTTCAGCCGACCGGGCGAGCGGGGTCGCGGGTGCACTCAGTTCCCCGAACGGCGTGCACTGAGTGCCATGAGGGCGGCCGGAATGCTACGTTCGCGTCCATGAGCTCCAGCAGTGCGGCACCGCCCGCCAAGCCGCCCATGCGGGACGCCCTGGTCGCGGCGGCCTTCCGGCTCTTCCTGGAGCGCGGCTACGAGCAGACGACCGTGGACGACATCGTGGCCCTCGCCGGGGTCGGGCGCCGCTCGTTCTTCCGTTACTTCCCGTCCAAGGAGGACGTGGTCTTCCCCGACCACGAGGGGTGCCTGGCCGACATGACCGCCTTCCTGGCGGCGAGCGACCCGGGGACCGAGCCGGTGCGGCGGGTGTGCGACGCGGCCCGGCTGGTCCTGCGGATGTACGCCGAGAACCCCACGTTCTCCGTACAGCGCTACCGGCTCACCAGGCAGGTCCCGGGGCTGCGCGCGTACGAGCTGTCGGTGGTGTGGCGCTACGAGCGGGCGCTCGCCGCGTACCTGCGCGGCCGCTACGCCGGCCGGCCGGACGGGACGCTGCGCGCGGACGTGGTGGCGGCGGCGGTGGTGGCGGCGCACAACAACGCGCTCCGCTCCTGGCTGCGTTCGGACGGACAGGGCGACGCGGGCGAGACGGTGGACCACGCCCTCGGCCATGTGCAGGCCGCGTTCGGCACCGAGCGGGGCGGCACCGAGCCGGGCGGCACAGGGCCGGGCGGCACCCGGGAGGATCCCCCGGACGGCACCCGGGAGGCCCCCGCCGCCCACGGCGGGGCGCCGGCGGCCGCGCTGTTCGGCGGGGCCGTGGAGCACCCGGAGGACGTCGTCGTGCTGGTCTCCCGGCGGGACGCCCCGCTGTGGCGGGTGGTCCAGGAGATCGAGACCGCGTTCGGCCGCGCCTGACGGAGGCACCGCCGTGTCCGGCGTGGCCGACGGTCGGCACGCTCAATTTCAGGGCACCCAGTACCTTTACTGCTGGCACTGAGTGCCATACTCTGACGGCGTGCACGGTGGCACGGCGAACCGGGCACACGCGCGTCCGGCCGGCCCGGGTGCGCGATTCCGGATTCCGGGCGAGCGCAGGGAGTTGACCAGCGTGTACCACCACTCGGCGAGCGCCGCACAGTCGGCGGTCGGATTCGCGACGAGCGTTCTCGACCCCAAGCCCGCGGACCACCCCAAGGACGCCATCACCTTCCAGCGCTGCACCTGGTGCGGCACCGCGATGTACCACCGCCTGCTGTGTCCGGTGTGCCAGGGCAGCGACCTGCGCGCGGAGCGCAGCGAAGGGGTGGGCACGGTCCGCCACTCGACGGTGGTGCACCGCAACACGCCCGCCGCACGCAACGTCTCCCTCATCGAGATGGCCGAGGGCTTCGTCGTACGCGGCCGGGTCATGGGCCCGCCCATCGGCATCCACAGCGGCGACCGGGTGCGGCTCTCCACCGCCAAGGACCCGGTGCGGGGCGAGCCGGTCTTCCAGCTCCTCGACGAGCCGTACCGCGCCTGGAGCTGACGGCCGGGGCCGACGGCCCCCTCCCTTCCTCCCGTTGACCCGATCCCCCCTTCCTCACAGGCAACCCACAGACTGTCGGCTCCGTCCTCCGGAACGCGAGGGCCTCCCGGGACGGCCGGGGTGGGCGTGCTCGCCTTTCGAGGAGGGGAACATTGGTCCGTACCGGGCGAATATGGGTCACCGTGGCGACGGTGCTCGCGCTCGCGGGAGGAGTGTCCGGCACCACCGCGCACGCCGAACAGGCCCCGGCCACGGCGGTGTCCGGCGGGCAGCTGCCACCGGGCTGGCGCCTCGACGACGGGCGGTCGGCGCCCGGGCTGGTGTGGCGGTCGGGCAGCCGGGTGCCCATGGGGGACGCGCGGGTGGAATTCCGTGCCGAGGGGCGCCTGTTGGGGGTGCCGAAGCCGGAACGGGACGGTCACACCTTCCGGCTGGGGCTGGCGGGCACCCGGGCCGGCGCGCTGAGGGATCTCCAAGTGTGGTCCGGCGGGCGGCGGTTGGACCGTCACCAGGCCACCGCCGCACCCGGGGCGGGCGCGGCCCGGCTCCCCGCGCCGCTGCCCGCGGGCCCGGTGGATCCTGGCAGGCCCGGCCCCTATCGCACGGTCAGCGGCTCGTACCGGCTGAAGTCGGTGCGGCTGCCCGGATTCTCCGTACCGGTCGAGATGCGCGCCGTGGTGGTCGCACCGGCCGGGGCGCCCGGCGCCCGTCCGCTCGCGCTGTTCCTGCACGGCCGGCACGCCACCTGTTACACCCCGCACGGCGGTGCCGACGGCGTCTCGGGCGCCTGGCCGTGCCCGGCCGGCACGCTTCCGATCCCCAGCCACCGGGGTTACCTCCGCGACCAGCGGCTGCTGGCCTCCCAGGGCTACGTGACCGTGTCCGTCTCGGCGAACGGGATCAACGGCCAGGACTGGCAGGCCGAGGACGGCGGCGCCCAGGCCCGTTCGTCCCTGGTACGACTGCACCTGGCGCACTGGGCGGACTGGGCGCGGCACCCCCGGCAGGCACCGCGGATCGTACGCGAGGCGCCTCCCGCCGATCTGTCCCGGGTGCTGCTGGTCGGTCACTCGCGGGGCGGCGAGGGGGTGAACCGGGCCGCGCTGGACAGTCTCTATCCGCCGCCGGCCGCACAGGACGGCTACCACGGCGCGGTGCGCTGGCACATCAGCGGGACCGTGCTGATCGGTCCGACCGTCTTCGGTCAGAACCCGGTGCCGGACGTTCCCTCGCTGACGATCCTGCCGGGCTGCGACGGCGACGTCTCCGACCTCCAGGGCGAGGTGTACGTCGACGGCACGCGCGCGGTCAGCACCGGCCGGGCCCTGCACAGCGCGGTGTACGTGATCGGCGCCGACCACAACTTCTTCAACACCGAGTGGACGCCGGGGCAGTCGCAGGCCCCCGCGGAGGACGACTTCTACGACGACCCGGACCACCGGGACCCGGTGTGCTCCCCCGGTACGGCGACCCGGCTGACCGCCGACCGGCAGCACCGCGCCGGATCGGCCTACATCGCCGCCGCGGCCCGGCTGTTCGTCGCCGGGGACGACAAGGTCCGTCCGCTGCTGGACGGTTCGGGGCGGCGGGCGCCGTCGGCGGATCCGGCGCGGGTGCTCAGTCACGCGGTCGGCGCGAACCGCGGGGCCGGGTTCCTGCCGGACGGCGGGGTGACCGTGACCGGCGGCCGGCTGTGCTCGGCGGTCGATCCCGACCCGGCGGCGGCCTGTCTGGGCCAGGGTGCCCGGGGGACCTCACCGCACTTCGCGCAGTGGGAGACGGCACGCGAGGCCGGGCGGCACGCGATCGCGCTGCGCTGGACGGCCGCCGGTGCTCCGGCGCGGGTACGGCCGGCCCGGCCGGTCTCCCTGTTCGGTGCCAAGGCACTCGCGCTGCGGGTCTTCGTGCCGCCGAACTCCCGGGGCACGAAGCTCGACGTGTCCGTCACCGACAGCCACGGGCGGCGGGCGAGGCTGGGCCGGGTCACGGTCGACGGGCTGCCCGGCAGCGACCGCACCGCCTCCTACTGGGCGCGCGAGGTGCACGTGCCCCTGACCGCCGCGCGCGGCGCCCGGCTGGACCTGCGGTCCGTCGCGTCCCTCGAACTGACGCCGCGTTCGGCGTCCGGTCAGGCCTGGCTGATGGACGCCTGGGGCTGGCGTCCTGGCACCCCTGCGGTCCGGGCGGCCGAGCTGCCGCGCGTGGACGTCGGCCGGCTCACGGTCGACGAGGGCGACTCCGGTGTGCGCACGTACCGGGTCCCGGTGACGGTGTCCGGCCGGGGCAGCGGCCAGGTCCGGGTGTACGTCCTCGACCCGGCGACCGGCACCGTCGAGGACCGGCTGGTCACCGTCCGGCCCGGCGGCGATGACGTCGACATACCGGTGCGGGTGACCGGCAATACCCGGTACGGCCTCGACGTGCCGCACGACGTGCTGGTCAAGGCGGTGCACGGGGCTGTGGTGGGCTCCTACCGGGGCGGGGTGACCGTGCACGACGACGACCCGGCGCCGAAGGTCACCGTGACCCCGCTCGCTGACCGGGTGACCGAGGGCTCGGCCCTGAGGTGGCGGATCTCGCTGTCGGAGGCCGCCGACACGGACCTCGGCGCGCTGTTCGTGCCGGTACCGGTCGGCGGCGGTGCGGAGCTGTCCACCAAGGACGTCGACCCGGCCTGGCTGGCCGGGGTCTCCGGCGCCCGACCGGACCCGGAGCGGCCGCTGTCGAAGGTGGACGGCCTGTATCTGTGGCTGGACATGCCCGCCGGGAAGACCGCCCTGGACGTGGCCGTGCCCACCGTCGGGGACCGGGTCAGGGAGCCGGCCGAGTCGGTGAGCTTCCGGGAGACCGGCGACGACGGCCGGCCGCTGCCGGACGGGCTCGCGCTGAACGGCACGGTGCTGGACGCCTCGTAGGCACGTCGGCCCTGGGGAGGCGGCGGCCTCCTCAGGGCTTCAGCGTCACCCGGATGCCGACGGTGCCGTCCAGGCCGCGCCGCAGCCTGCTGCCGAGGAGCGTGAGACGGCCGGTGACGCCGTACTTGCGGGCGATGAGCCGGCGGTAGCGGGCGGTGGTGGCCGCGTCGACGATCTCGGCGGTGGCCGGGACCGGCTCACCGGTCGGGCGCCCGCGCAGGTCGCAGGGGCCGACCTGGACGTCGGCGCGGCGGCGGATCCGCTTGACCTTCCAGCTGTCGGTGGTCGTCCAGACGCCGAGGCCGTCCCCGTCCCGCACCACCCACACCGGGGTCGGCACCGGGGTGCCGTCCTTGCGGTAGCTGGTGACCAGCAGGTACTTTCCGGCGCCGAGCCGGTCGAGTGCCGTCCCGGAGGTGTCGTCCATGCCGGAAGTGTAGGCGGCCCGCGGCTGTCCGGGCGGACCGGCCGGCGGGCTCAGCCCAGTGCCGTCGCCATGCGCCGTACCGCCTCCGTGATCACCTCGGGTGAGGTGGCCAGGTTGAACCGGACGTGTCCGGCGCCGCCCGTCCCGAACGGGATCCCGGAGTTGACGGCGACCCGGCCGCGCTCCAGGAACACGGCGGCCGGGTCGTCGCCGAGACCGAGGGCGCGGCAGTCGAGCCAGGCGAGGTAGGTGGCCTCGGAGGGCCGGTACCGGATGCCCGGCAGGTGGCGGTCGAGCAGTCCGGCGAGGAGCCGCCGGTTCTCGTCGAGGCCGGCGAGCAGCGCGTCCAGCCAGGCGGTGCCGTCGGTCAGCGCGGCCGTGTGGGCGAGGACGCCGACATGGCTCGGGCCGTGGCCCACCTCCTCCGGCAGCCGGGCGAGGTCGGCGGCGGCCCCGGGTCCGGCGACGGCGAGGGCGGCCTTGAGCCCGGCGAGGTTCCAGGCCTTGGACGCCGACATCAGCGACAGCCCGTGCTCCGCGCCCGGCACGCTCAGGTACGGCACGAAGACGGTGCCCGGCGCGGTCAGCGGGGCGTGGATCTCGTCGGCGACGACCCGGACGCCGTACCGCTCGGCGAGGGCTGTCACGGCGGTGAGCTCCTCGAGGGTGTGCACCGCGCCGGTCGGGTTGTGCGGGCTGCACAGCAGATGGGCGGCGCGCGCACCGCCGAGGCCGCGGAAGGTGTCCTCCAGGACTCCGAGGTCGAGCCGTCCGTCGGCGCCGAGCGGGGCCTCCACGACCCGCCGGTCCAGGTTCCCGACGAACTGGTAGAACGGCGGGTACACCGGCGAGTTGACGACGACCGGGTCGCCGGGCCCGGTCACCAGCCTGAGCATCTCGACGATGCCGAGCATCACGTCGGGGACGATCGCGGTGCGGGTCACGTCCAGCCCGTCCCAGTCCCAGCGTTTCGCGGCGAACGCGGCGAGCGCCTCGGCGTAGGCGGTGCCCGCGGGGTAGCCCGTGTCGCCGAGTTCCATCGCGTCGGTGACCGCGCGGACCACCGCTCGGGCGAGCGGCACGTCCATCTCGGCCACCCACACCGGGAGTACGTCCTGCGGATAGGTGCGCCATTTCATGCTGGTACGACGTCGCAGCCGGTCGAGGGTGAGGGCGCGCAGCGGGTTCGGTTCGCCCGGATTCTCCTGCGGGATGCTGGTCATGGGCTCAAGATAGGCGGCCGGCGCGGGCCCGGGAACGAGGCGGGCGGTCACGTCGTACCGCCACGGGATCGTAAAGATCACCACCCCGGTGAACGCCGTTGCGCCCGGCCTCGTATGAAGAGCCGGGCGCTCGACGACCGGAGGGCCCCGCGGTGTCCGCACCGCGCGTTCGGGGTTTCGGGAGCCATGGATGAGGCACGCACGACGACGGGTCGTCCGGCGGGGGACACAGCTGGCGGCGGTCGGCGGACTCCTTCTGGGAGGCGCGATGGTCACCACGGCCATGGCGAGCGAGACTCCCGGCACGTCCGCCGTCCCGTTCAGCTCGGCCACGGCGGCCGGTGACACCGGTGCCGCGCTGGTGGCGAAGCTCGGCACGGCCCGGACGGCGGGCAGCTGGATCGGCGCGGACGGCAAGCCGGTGGTCGCGGTGACCGACGAGCGGGCCGCGGCGGCGGTCCGGCAGGCGGGTGCCGAGCCCAGGATGGTCTCGCACAGCATGAACGAGCTGAAGGCGGCGACCGCCACGCTGCGTGCCGCGCCCCGGGTGGCCGGCACCGCGTGGGCCGTGGACTACCGGACCAACCGGGTGATGGTGGAGGCCGACAGCACGGTCTCCGCCGCCCACTGGTCGGACCTCAGCAGGGTCGCGGCGGGCATCGGCAGCTATGTGCGGATGCAGCGGTCCTCGGGCACGTTCAGTCCCCGGCTCAACGGGGCGCAGCCCATCCTGTCGACGGGCGGCCGGTGTTCGGCGGGGTTCAACGTCACCAACGGGACGACCGACTTCATCCTCACCGCGGGGCACTGCGGTCCTGCCGACACCATCTGGTTCGACGAGGGCCAGGGCAGCAACACGCAGGTGGGCACCACCGTCAACACCCAGTTCCCGGGCAACGACTTCTCGCTGATCCAGTACGCGAACGGGAAGGCCGGTGACAACGCCGACGTGGTCGCGATCGGCAACGGCCAGGGCGTGCACATCACCGGGGCCGCCGATCCGACGGTGGGGCAGAAGGTGTTCCGCAGCGGCAGCACGAGCGGTCTCCACGACGGCACGGTGACCGCGCTCAACGCGACCGTCAACTACCCGGAGGGCACGGTCACCGGGCTCATCCAGACGAACGTGTGCGCCGAACCGGGCGACAGCGGCGGGCCGTTGTTCTCCGAGGGGATCGCGCTGGGCGTGACCTCGGGCGGCAGCGGTGACTGCACCTCCGGCGGGGTGACGTTCTTCCAGCCGGTGACCCGCGCGATGGCCGCGCTGAACGTCCAGCTGATCGTGCCCAAGCAGGCCGCCGCGGGGACGGGTGCCTCGGCCGCGCCGTCCACCTCGGCCACCCACAGCGCGATCGCCCCGAACGGGGCCTCGCCGGGCTCGGCCGCGGCGGTCGGCACCTCGCAGGACACCGGTCTGGTCGCCCGGCTCACCGACACCCGCAACGTGGGCCCGGGCCTGCTGGTGATCGGGGGCAGTCTGATCGCCCTGGTCGGGACCCGCTTCATCCGCGCGGAGCAGGACCGCAAGGCGTACCAGCGCTACTACTCGGCGACGTGGGGCTGACGGGAGAGGTGGTCAGGCCGCCCGGTCCGGCTGGTGCGGGGACGCGGCCGCCCACTCGAGGACGAGCCGCTGGTACTCCTCGCGCTGCTCGGTGGTCAGTGTCCCGCCCGACCGGAGCCACAGGGCCCGGATCTCCTCGTTGACCTCGTCGGCCGATCGCTCGGTGACGGCTTCAACAGTGGTGGACATGGTGTGAAGCATATGCCGATGGACGTGAAGGCGCCGTGAGTAAGTACGACCGATACGGACATATCGGACCGTGTTACTCATCACGTCAATGTGTCGAGGAGCAGGCGCAGTTCAGCCGCCCGCGCCGCCGAGCACCAGTACCTGGATCGCCAGCACGGCGGCGCCGCGCGCCCAGTCGTGGAAGTCGGAGACCTTGGTCTCCAGGCCGATCGGGGCGGCGAGCGGATGCCGGTGGGAACGGACGGCGTCCCACACCGTGTCCCCCGCCACGTCCATCAGACCGACGCCCTCTCCGGCCAGCAGGATCTTCTGCGGCATGGCGAAGTTGGCGATCTGGGCGAGCAGGACGCCCAGCGCCCGCCCGGCCTCGCCGATCACCCGCGCCGCCATCGGCTCTCCCGCCGCGGCGCCGGCGAGGATCTCCTCGTACGACGCGTCGCGGCCGGTGGCGGCCCGGACCTGGTAGCGGATGCTGGGGACGGTGAGCAGTGACACGGCGCTGCCGCGTTCGCCCTGCGGGGTGAGCGGGCCCTGCGGGTCGATGATCCAGTGCAGCCCGAAGCCGCGGTCCTCCTCGGCGTACGGGACCCGCCGGCCGCCGAGCACCAGTCCGTAGCCGATCCCGGCACCGATGGTCAGGACCACGAAGCGGTCGAGTCCGCGGCCGGCGCCGAACCAGGTCTCGGCCTCGACCAGGGCCGCCACGTCGTTCTCCACGACGACGGGCAGCCCGGTGCGCTCCCGGACCAGCTGGGCCAGCGGCACGTCGCGCCAGCGCAGGTACGGCGACTCGCCGACCACCGCGTGCGCGCGCACGAACCCGCCGACACCGATGCCGATGCCCGCGACGGTGGGGTGCCGGCCGGTCAGTTCGGCGGTCATCGCGGCCACCAGATCGGCGACGTACCCGGGGTCGTGGCCGGTGAGGGGGCGGTCGAGGCGGGCGACGATGTCGCTCCTGAGGCTGGTGACGACGCCGTAGACCATCTCGTCGGTGATCTTGAAGCCCAGGAAGGAGCGGGATTCGGCGACCACGTCGAGCGGCTGCGAGGGACGGCCCTGGCGCGCCTCCGCCGGAGCGCCCGCCCAGGGCGCCTCGACGAGCAGGCCGGACTCGATGAGCGGCTTGGTGAGGCGGGTGAGGCTGCCCTGGGAGAGGCGCAGCCGGCGGGCCAGCTCGGTCCGCGAGAGCGGGCCGTGGACGAGCACCTCGATCGCCACGGAGCGCTCCGCGGGGCTCAGCGGCAGCCAGTCGCTCACGGCATCCCTTTTCTTCCGGAACTGAAGTAACACGGTCACCCTACTGCGCAGCGGGCACGCCACAGAAGCGCCCTGCTGAGGTCTTCCCTGCTTCCTTCCGCCCCTTGACGGCGAGATTCTTCCGCAGCAAAAGTTAACCCCATGACTTTCTCACTCGGCATCGTCGGAGCCGGTCAGTTCTCCGGCCAGTTCGCCACGCTGTTCCAGGCCCATCCCGGCGTCGGCGACGTGTACGTCACCGACCTGCTGCCCGAGCGGGCGGAGCAGCTCGCCGCCGCCCAGAACCTCGCGGGCACCTTCCCGTCGTACGACGCGATGCTGGAGTCGCCGGACGTCGACGCGGTCGCGATCTTCACCCAGCGCTGGACGCACGGCCCGCTGGTGGTGCAGGGCCTGAACGCCGGGAAGCACGTGTACTCCGCGGTCCCGATGGCGATCACGACGGAGGAGATAGCGGCGATCATCGACACGGTCAAGGCGACCGGGCTGACGTACATGATGGGCGAGACCAGCCAGTACAACCCGGCGACCGTGCACGCCCGCAACCAGATCGCCGAGGGCGCCTTCGGGCGGCTGTTCTACGCCGAGGGCGACTACGTCCACGACATGGACCTCGGGTTCTACGACGCGTACCGCTACAGCGGCGGCGAGAACTGGAAGGCGACCGCCAGCTATCCCCCGCTGCTGTACCCGACGCACGCGGTGGGCGGGGTGCTCGGCGCCTGGCAGACGCACGCGGTCAGCGTGTCGGCGATCGGCGTGGTGGACGAGCGCGGGGACGGCGTCTTCGACAAGGACGTCAGCCAGTTCGGCAACGACGTGTCCAACGCCACCGCGCTGTTCGAGGTCGCGGGCGGCGGGTCGTTCCGCACCAACGAGTTCCGGCGGGTGGGCTACCCGTCCCACATCCGTGAGTCACGGTTCCGGTTCTTCGGGACCGAGGCCAGCATGGAGCAGCTGGCGACGGTGGCCCTGTGGCAGGACAAGAAGGGCGTGCAGGACATCAGCGAGCTCCTGGAGCCCAAGCCCACCATGTCCCCCGACGACCCCTCGCTCCAGCACATCGCGCCGGAGCTGCGGGCGGCCTTCACCTCCGGGTCGGCGCCGGTGCACGACCGGGAGCGGCTGCCGCGCGAGTTCGACACGCTGCACAACGGACACGAGGGCAGCCACCACTTCCTGGTCGACGACTTCGTGACGGCCGTGAACTCGCGCACACTGCCGTCCGTCAACGCCTGGGTGGCCGCCCGCTACACCCTGCCGGGCATCATCGCGCACGAGTCCGCGCGGCAGGGCGGGGCCAGGCTGGAGATCCCGGACTTCGGGGACGCCCCGGAGAGCTGAGCCGGGGGCCCGCAGGCCGGGGCCGGGTACCGTCAGGTGCCCGGCTTGCGGCCGTACACGTAGACGTCGTCGCCGGTCTTCAGCAGCGACCAGTACTTCTTGGCCGTGGTGGGGGTCATGTTGACGCAGCCGTGCGAGCCCGGCGGGTTCCACATGCTGAGGTTCACCGAGTGGAAGGCCTGGCCGCCGTCGAAGAACTGGCTGTAGGGCATCGGCACGTTGTAGACGGACGACACGTGGTCGATGTCACGCCAGTAGATCTTCTTCAGACCGGTGCGGGTCACGAACCCCTTGCGGCCGGTGCGGACCGGGACGGGGCCGTAGACGAGCCTGTTGCCGTCCTGGATCCAGCTCAGCTGGAGGGTCAGGTTCACACAGGCGATACGGCCCTTGTTCGTCGGGCACTTGCCGTCCTTGTTGGGCGTGTTCCCGACGGCCTTCTGCTTGTTCATCAGGTCCATCACGCCCCAGGTGACGGAACCGGCGTAGCCGACGGCGGGCGTGATCCCGTGCTTGTTCTGGAACGCCTGGATCGCCTTGCAGTCGGCGGTGGACTGCTTCCCGTCGACCGGCCGGCCGAGGAACTTCTCGACCTGCTTCTGGTACGGCCCGGCCTGCGTGGTGCAGCTCGCGGCCTGCGCCGGGGCGGAGGTGAGTGCGAGCGTGAGCGGCGCCACCAGGCCCGTGACACCGAGCACTACGGCACTTCGTCTGCGTATGTCCCCCATATGACGTCCGTCTCCTTTTCCTGCGCTGTGGTCTCGTCGTACTGGACCGCCCGATGCGCGGCATTGGTTGTAGCCCGGGGCGGGCTGTGACGAAACGGTTAACTTACCCGCCGCGGCCGCCCTGGCCGGCATCGGTCCACTTACCCGGAAGTGGCCCGCGCCACAGCGTCGTGGCCGACCTAGTGTGCGGGTCATGCACCCCGCACTCGCCGACGATCTCGCCCGGCTTCCCGAACTCCTGCGGTCCGCACGCGACATGGCAGCCCGGGAGGTGTCCGGGGCAGCGGCCGAGCGGCCGGTCGTGGCACTCGGGCCGGCGCCCGCGCGGGCGCCGTTGCCCGAGCGGGGGGAGGGCGGGACCGGCGCGCTGGCCCGGTTCACCGAGCGGTGGGCGCCGGGTATGTCCGCCTCGGCCGGCCCACGCTACCTGGGTTTCGTCACCGGCGGCGTGACCCCCGCCTCCCTGGCCGGGGACTGGCTGACCTCGGCGTACGACCAGAACCTGTCCGGGGCGGCCGGCTCCTGGGGTGCCGCCCTGGAGCGCGAGACCGTGTCCTGGCTTGGCGAGCTGTTCGGGCTCGGCGAAGCCCACAGCGGGGCCTTCGTGACCGGGGCCACGGTGTCGAACACGGTCGGGCTGGCAATCGGCCGCGCCTGGCTCGGCGAACGGCTCGGGGTGGACGTCTCCCGGGCGGGCGCCGCCGCGCTCGGCGCCGTCGACGTGCTCTCCGGCAGCCCGCACTCCAGTGTCGGCAAGGCGCTCTCGGTGCTCGGCATCGGCCGGGACCGGCTGCGGCCGGTGCCGCTGCTGCCCGGCGGCCGGGAGGCGGTGGACGTGACCGCGCTCGACGCGGCGCTGGCCGCGCTCGACGGGCGGCCGGCGATCGTGGTCGCCAACGCGGGCACCGTGAACACCGTCGACTTCGACGACCTGCGGGCGATCGCCGCCCTCAGGGAGCGGTACGACTTCTGGCTGCACGTGGACGCCGCGTTCGGCGCCTTCGCCGCCCTCTCCCCCGCCCACGCCCACCTGGTGGCCGGCCTGGACGAGGCCGACTCGGTCTGCGTCGACCTGCACAAGTGGCTGAACGTCCCCTACGACGCGGCCGTGCAGTTCACCCGCCGCCGCGACCTCCAGGTGGCCGTCTTCCACAACGAGTCCCCGTATCTGGGCCCGCCCGCCGACGAACCCGACTTCCTGCACCTCACCCCGGAGAACTCCCGCCGGCTGCGGGCGCTGCCCGCCTGGTTCTCGCTGACGGCGTACGGCCGGGAAGGGCACCGGGAAGTCGTCGAGCGCAACGTGGCCGAGGCCCGCCGCCTGGGCGCGGGCGTCGAGGCGCTGCCGGCGCTGCGCCTGCTCGCGCCCGTCCGGCTCAACGTGGTCTGCTTCACGCTCGCCGAGCGGCCCACGCCGGAGCGGCTGGCGGCGCTCGCCGGGGCGGTCGCCGCGTCCGGGGAGGCGTTCGTCACACCCACCGTGTACGCCGGGGTGCCCGCGCTGCGGGCGGCCTTCAGCAACTGGCGGACCACCGAGGACGACACCCGGCGGGTGCTGGCCGCGCTCGCCACGGCGTCAGCGGCCCTCTGAGGCGCGCCGGGCCTCCTGGTGCGGTCGCAGCGCCGCGTGGAAGCCGCCGTGGACCGCGGTGAGGCCGCCGTCGACGCGCAGGGTCGTGCCGGTGATCCAGGCGGCGTCCCGGGAGGCCAGGAAGGCGACGGCGGCGGCGATGTCGGCCGGCTCGCCGACCCGGCCCAGGGGGTAGAGCGCGGTGAGGGCGTCGACCTCGTCGTCGCGTCCCTCCCAGGCGGAGGTGCGGACCGTCCCCGGCTCCACCAGGTTGACCCGGACCCCGCGGGCGGCCGCGTGCCCGGCGAGGGTGCGGGTCAGCGAGACCAGCCCCGCCTTGGCGGCGCTGTACGCGTGGTTGCCGAAGTCGGCCTCGGCGTTGACGGAGCCGATGCTCACGATCGCGCCGCGGCCGGAGGCGGCGAGGTGCGGGAGGGCGGCGCGGCAGCAGCGGTGCACGCCGGTGAGCGTGACGTCCAGGTCGAGGGCCCACGCGTCGTCCGGCTGGTCCTCGAAGAGCGGCTGGTCGGGGGTGCAGTGGGCGGCGCAGTTCACCAGCACGTCGAGTCCGCCGAAGGAGGCGACGGCGTGGTGGACGGCCGCCTCCACCGAGTCCCGGTCGGCCACGTCGCAGGCGAACGCCTCGGCGGCCAGGCCCTGGTCGCGCAGCCCGGCCGCCGTCCGCCCGGCCTCGGGCAGGTCGCGGTCGGTCAGCAGCACCCGGCCGCCTTCCTCGGCCAGCCGCCGGGCGACGGCCGCGCCGATGCCGCGGGCCGCGCCCGTGACGAGAATCCGGTGTCCCGCAAAGCGATTGAGTCCGGTCATGGGGACGACCGTACGGGCGCGACGATCAACAGGACAGATAACGTGCGCACATGTCCGCCTTCTTGCAGCAACTCCCGGCCCTGATAGGCGTCGTGATCGGCGCGCTCGGTTCGTATCTCGCCGTGGTGCGGGGTGACCGAGCGCGGTTCCGGCGTGAGCAGGAGGCGCGCTGGGAGGAGCGGCGGCTGGTGGTGTACAGCGAGTACGCGCGGGCGCTGAAGAGGACGGTGAACCTCACCTACCGCGTCGCGGCCCATCTGGGCAACGACCCTCATCCGCACCCGATCTCCCCGGCCGAGGCCGAGTCGCAGCTGGCGGCGGCCACCGACGGCCGTGATCCGGCTGGGGAGGCGCTGATCATGCTGGGCAGCCGGGAGGTGGTGGAGCAGGCACGGGAGTGGGTGACCGCGGTGATGGCCATGGAGCGGTTCATGCGCTCCGGGACGGTCGACCCGGAGGCCTGGCAGGACCTGCTGGCGCGGCAGCGGGCCTGCCGGGAGCGCTACTACACCGCCGTACGCGAGGATCTCGCACTGCCTCCGGGACACCCGGCGCTCTGGCCCACCCGACCGGTGCCCGACAGCTGAGGAACGTGCCGGCACCGCGGTGCCCGCGGCGGGCCCGCCACGGAAGTCACGGCCGTGGCGGGCGTCGCGGAAGCCGCGTCACGTGCGGTTCAGTGGCCCCGGGTGATCCACTCCTCCAGGTGCGGGGCCTCGGCGCCGATGGTGGTCGGATCGCCGTGGCCGGTCAGGACCTTCGTCTCCGGCGGGAGGGTGAGCAGCTTGTCCCGGATGGAGTCGATGATCGTCGGGAAGTGGGAGTACGACCGCCCGGTCGCGCCGGGGCCACCCTGGAAGAGGGTGTCGCCGGTGAAGACGGCGCCCAGTGCGGGGTCGTACAGGCAGACGGCGCCGGGCGCGTGACCGGGCGTGTGCAGCACGGTCAGGTCGGCGCCCGCGGCCTCGATGACCAGCCCGTCGGACAGGTGGTTGTCCGGATCGCGGTCGGGGTGGGTGAACTTCCACAGCGGCAGGTCGTCGGGGTGCAGCCAGATCTTGGCGCCGGTGAGGTCCGCGAGGGCGGGCGCGGCGTCGATGTGGTCGTTGTGGGCGTGGGTGCAGACGATCGCCTTCAGCGTGCGGTCGGCGACCGCCTCGGCGATGGCCTCGGCGTCGTGGGCGGCGTCGATGACGATCGCCTCACGTTCGTCGCCGACGATCCACACGTTGTTGTCGACGTCCCAGGTGCCGCCGTCGAGGGTGAACTGCCCCGAGGTGACGAGTCGTTCGATGCGCGTGGTCATCACAGCACCACCACCGAACGCAGCACGTCGCCGCCGTGCATCCGCTCGAAGGCCTTCTCCACCTCGTCGAGCTGGATGGTCTCGGTCACGAAGGCGTCCAGCGGCAGCCGGCCCTGCAGGTGCAGGTCGATGAGCATCGGGAAGTCCCGGGACGGCAGACAGTCGCCGTACCAGCTGGACTTGAGGGCCCCGCCGCGCCCGAAGACGTCGAGGAGCGGGAGTTCGAGCTTCATCTCGGGAGTGGGCACGCCGACGAGGACGACGGTGCCGGCCAGGTCACGGGCGTAGAAGGCCTGCCGGTACGTCTCCGGGCGGCCCACCGCCTCGATGACGACGTCGGCGCCGAAGCCGCCGGTCAGTTCACGGATCGCCTCGATGGGGTCGTCCTCACGGGAGTTGACCGTGTGGGTGGCGCCCAGGGTGCGGGCCTTCGCCAGCTTCCGGTCGTCGATGTCGACGGCGATGATCTTCGCGGCGCCCGCCAGGTTCGACCCGGCGATCGCCGCGTCGCCGACCCCGCCGCAGCCGATCACGGCGACCGAGTCGCCCCGGCCGACGTTGCCGGTGTTGATCGCGGCACCGATGCCCGCCATCACCCCGCAGCCGAGCAGCCCGGCGACGGCCGGGGAGACGGCCGCGTCGACCTTGGTGCACTGCCCGGCGGCGACCAGCGTCTTCTCGGCGAAGGCGCCGATCCCGAGGGCCGGGGAGAGTTCCTGCCCGGTCGAGGCGAGGGTCATCCGCTGCTTCGCATTGTGGGTGTTGAAGCAGTACCAGGGGCGGCCGCGCAGACAGGCCCGGCAGTTCCCGCACACGGCACGCCAGTTGAGGATCACGAAGTCGCCCGGAGCCACGTCCGTGACGCCCTCGCCGACCGCCTCCACGACACCGGCGGCCTCGTGACCGAGCAGGAAGGGGAACTCGTCATTGATCCCGCCCTGCTTGTAGTGCAGGTCGGTGTGACAGACCCCGCAGGCCTGCACCTGTACGACGGCTTCGCCCGGGCCGGGGTCCGGCACCACGATCGTCTCGACCCGCACCGGCTCGTCCTTGCCCGGTGCGATCACGCCGCGTACTTCCTGCGCCATGGTCCTGACCTTTCGTCGCTCTGCTGACGTGCTGTCTTCCGACCCTACGCGTGACCGATCGGTAACGGCGCGGAGCGCGTCCGCCCTTCCTGATCTTTCCGTCCCGGCCGCGACCGGGTCACACCGGGGGCTGAGCGGGCGTCGGGACCGGGGGCCGAGCGGGCGTCGGGACCGGGAGGGACCGTCGTAGCCTGGGGGCGCCGCCCACCGCCCGGACGAGGAGCACCGTGACCGCCGCAGCCGCAGTTCCGCCGACAGACCGGAGCGGTCCGTCCGTGTTCCGGCTGCTCCTGTCCTACGTACGGCCGCACCGGTGGGCCCTGCTGGCGGGCGCGCTGCTCTCGCTGGTGACGGGCGCGACCGGGCTGCTGCTGCCGCTGGTGGCCCGCGGGTTGATCGAGGACCTCTCCCAAGACCGTTCCATCACCGGGAAGTTGCTGGCGATGGCGGCGCTGGTGGTGGCCAACGCCGGAGTGGGCGCGCTGGGCGCCTACGTGCTCAGGCGCACCGCCGAGTCGGTGGTGCTGGGGGCGCGGCGGACCCTGTCGTCGTACCTGCTGCGGCTGCGGATCGCCGCGGTGGACCGTACCGAACCCGGTGACCTGATGGCACGGATCACCTCGGACACCACCCTGCTGCGCGAGGTGACGACGGACTCGCTGGTGGCACTGGGTACGGGCGGACTCACCCTGGTCGCCACCGTGGTGATGATGGGGGTGGTCGACCCCGTGCTGCTGGCCGTCACGCTCGTGGTGATCGCCGCCGCGGGCACCGTGCTGGGCACGATCGTGCCGCGGATCAACCGGGCCAGCCGCCGGGCGCAGGACGCGGTCGGGGTGATGGGGGCCTCGCTGGAACGGGTGCTGGGCGCGTTGCGCACGGTGAAGGCGTCGGGTGCCGAGCACCGGGAGGAGCAGTCCCTGCACGCGGCGGCCGAGGAGTCCTGGCGGCAGAGCGTGCGGGCCGCCAAGTGGTCCGCGGCGGCGGGCAACACGGCGGGGCTCGCGATGCAGCTGGCGTTCATCACGGTGCTGGCGGTGGGCGGGGCACGGGTGGCGACCGGTGCGATCGGGGTGGGCACGCTGGTGGCGTTCCTGCTCTACGTGTTCTACCTGATGCAGCCGATCCAGCAGGTCGTCGGGGCGATCACGCAGTACCAGACCGGTGCCGGGGCGCTCGCCCGGATCCAGGAGGCGCTGCGGCTGCCCGCCGAACCGCCGTCCGCGCCCGCCGAGCTGCCGTCGGCCGGCGCCGAACCGGCCTCCGTCGCCTTCACGGACGTGCGTTTCCGCTACGCCGACGACCTGCCGTACGTCCATCACGGGGTGAGCTTCGACGTTCCGGCGCGGGGCATGACGGCGTTCGTCGGGCCGTCCGGCGCGGGCAAGACCACCGTGTTCTCGCTGATCGAGCGGTTCTACGACCCGGAGTCCGGCACGATCGCCGTCGACGGCCGCCCGCTGGACGAGTGGGAACTCCCGCTGCTGCGCTCGGCCATCGGGTACGTCGAGCAGGACGCGCCGGTGCTGTCGGGGTCGCTGCGGGACAACCTGCTGCTGGGCAACCCGGAGGCGGACGAGGACGCGGTGGCTCGGGTGGTGAAGACGACCCGGCTCGACGGTCTGGTCGCCCGGCTGCCGCAGGGGCTGGGCACCCTGGTCGGGCACCGCGGGACCAAGCTGTCCGGCGGTGAGCGCCAACGGGTCGCGATCGCACGGGCGTTGCTGCGCCGGCCCCGGCTGCTCCTGCTCGACGAGGCGACCTCGCAGCTGGACGCGGTGAACGAGGCGGCGCTCCGGGACACGGTCGCCGACGTGGCACGGTCGACCACGGTGCTGGTGGTCGCGCACCGGCTGTCGACGGTGACGATGGCGGACCGGATCGTCGTGATGGACGCGGGCCGGGTCCGCGCGGTGGGCACGCACCGCGAGCTGGTGGCGGCGGACCCGCTGTACGCGGAGCTGGCGGCGACCCAGTTCCTGGCCTCGGAGCACTGAGCCGGCGGAAGACGGGGAGAGTCGTGCGGGCCGCGAGGCCCACGAGAGTCGTGCGGGCCGCGAGAGCCGCGAAGGCCGCCCCCTTCGGGGACGGCCCTCGGTGTGGCGGTGGGGTCAGGCCTCGATGCCCGGCAGCAGTCCCGTGGCGGGCGCGGCCAGGTCGGTGACCTGGTGCAGTTCGCTGAGCTTGTGGACTCCGTTGAGCCCCTGCACCTGCTCCGAGACCTTCGGCATCCTGCCCTGGTACTCCGTGGGGATGTTGCTGCTGGAGACCGAGTCGAGCACGCCGAGCGCGGTGAGTTTCCCGGGGTGCTGCGCGCTCGCGTCGGCCGCGTTCGCCAGCGGCGCGGCGAGGCCGGTGACCCCGACGGCCAGACCGACGGCGGCGACGATACGTCGTGTTGAGATCATGTCCTCAGCAACGGTGCCGGCGGCGGACCGGACACGGGCAGCGCACCGCCCTCACCCGTCAGGAGGAGCGCCCGGCCTGCGTTTGCCGAGCCGGGCGCGGCGGAGGAGCCTCGGAGTGAGGGGCTCTCGCCGCCCGCTCCGCGTCGGGTCGCGGGCCCCGCAGGAGGTCATCATGGGCACCGCGACAGGCTCCACGTTCGACACTGACACACTGCGCCGGGCCATCGAGGGCAACACCGGGAACTCGCTGCTCGCGCTCTACGCGGACGACGCGGAGATCCGCATCGTCGACCGCAACACCCAGCCCAGCCACCCCAAGGTCCTGCACGGCCGTCCGGACATCGCGGCGATGCTGGACGACGTCTACAGCCGGGACATGACGCACAGGCTGGACCGGTGCGTCGTGCAGGGCGACCGGGCCGCGTACAGCGAGTCCTGCGAGTACGCGGACGGCGTCCGGGTGCTCGCCGAATCGATGATCACGCTGCGCGACGGCAAGATCGCCGAGCAGATCATGATCCAGGCATGGGACGAGTAGTCGGCCGAGGCCGGAGGGTCCAGGTCAGCACCCGTGTGACCTGGACCTTCTCGGCGCACGCGGGGCTGGGACGCACCCGCCGCAGCTTCCCGCGGCCGTCACCGGCGCTGCTGCGGGCGATCCTGCGGGCCGCCCGTCGCCGCAAGGTGCGCCGACGGCCTCGGTTACCCTGGGGGCGGGCCGTGACTGGCGCTGAGGTGGAGCACCACCGGGGAGCGGTCCGTACCGTCGATGCCGTGCGCCTGGGCGATGAACCTCGCAGCAGCCCAGGAGTGTGCCGTATGACCCAGACCGCCCAGGCCCGTCTCATGGACGGGACCGCCGTCGCCCGCCGGATCGTCGAGGAGACCGCGCGTCGGGCCGCCGACCTCACCGCACGCACCGCTGTCACGCCGTGTCTGGCGACGGTGCTGGTGGGCGAGGACCCCGCGTCCGTCACGTACGTCCGGATGAAGCAGAACCGCAGCCGCAAGGCGGGCATCGCCTCCCGGCACGTGGCCCTGCCCGCCACCACGACCACCGCGGAACTCGTCGGCGTGCTGCGGGAGTTGTCGGCGGATCCGACGGTGCACGGCATCCTGCTCCAGCACCCGGTCGGCGAACACGTCGACGAGCGAGCCGCGTTCGAGGCGATCGCCCCGGAGAAGGACGTGGACGGCGTGACCTTCGCGTCGTTCGCGACCATGAGCTTCGGCCTGCCGGGCTTCGTCTCCTGCACGCCCGGCGGCATCCTGCGCCTGCTCGACGCCTACGACGTCGACCCGGCCGGGAAGCGCGCGGTGGTGGTGGGCCGCAGCGCGATCCTGGGCAAGCCGGCCGGCATGCTGCTGCTCGCCCGGGACGCCACCGTCACCTACTGCCACTCCCGCACCCGGGATCTGTCGGCGGCCGTGCGCGAGGCGGACATCGTGGTCGCCGCGGTCGGCCGGCCCCGGCTGATCCGGGGCCAGGACATCAAGCCGGGCGCGGTGGTGCTCGACGCCGGCTACAACGAGGGCAACGTCGGTGACGTCGACTTCGACACCGCCGTGGAGCGGGCCTCGCTGATCACGCCGGTGCCGGGCGGCGTCGGCCCGATGACCATCGCCGTACTGCTGGAACAGACGGTGACGGCGGCCGCCCGGCAGCTCGGGGTGTGAGGCCCGGCCGGGCAGGCCCGCCGCCCGGCTAGCGGCTCAGTTCTGGCTCCACTGCTGGTTGGTCCCGCCGTTGCAGGTCCACAGCACCAGCGAAGTGCCGTTGGCGGTGGCCGCGTTGTACGCGTCCAGGCACAGCCCGGCGTTGACGTTGGTGATCGTCCCGTCGGAGTTGACGTTCCACTGCTGGTTGGTCTGGCTGTTGCAGTCCCAGATCACGACCTTCGTGCCGTTGGCCGTGCCCTTGTTGTAAGCGTCCAGGCACTTGTTGCCGTACACCACGAACTCCTTGCGGGAGGTGTACGTCCAGGCCTGGTTCTGGCCGCCGTTGCAGTCCCAGATCTCCGCCTGGGTGCCGTTGGTGACGGTGTTGTTGTAGACGTCGGCGCAGCGGCTGGACGCCTTGCCCACGAGGAGCGTGCCGTTGGTCCCGGGTATCGGGCTCACCGCGATCGATCCGAGCGTCGGGAGGGAACTCCCGGTGAAAGTCAGGGAGTTGGTCGACCCCTTGCTCAGGTCGACCTGTACCGAGACGGTGCCCTGCGAGGATCCGGTCGGCGGGAAGGAGACCGTCGTGGCGGTCTGGCTGTTGACCTGGAGCGTGCCGGTGACGGCGGTGGAGCCGGTGTTGGTGTAGGCGACGTCGACGACGTCCAGGCCGGTGCTCGCGGCGCTCACGCCGGTGTACTTGCCGGTGGCGGAGGCGCTGTAGCCGGTGCTCGACGCCTCGGTGCCGCCGCTGACCTTGAGCAGCACGGAGCCGCCGGCCGGGACGCTCGCGGTGTAACCGGTGCTGTACGAGCCGAGGTTCGACTGCGCCCACAGGTCACGGACCGTCGCGGAGGCGCCGGTCAGACCGAGGTCGGACCAGCGGGCGGTGATGTTCGCGGCGGCGGAGGTGCGGTTGAGCAGCACGACCGCGCGGTTGCCGGTGCCGGAGAGGACCTTGCTGTAGACCTGGAGACCGGTGGTGTCCTCGGCGACCTTCACGCCCTGGAGGCCGCGCGCGTCCTGGTCGACGGCGATGACGTCGGAGTTCTTGAGGATGGCGGCGGTCTCACCGGTCATGGTGGTGAGGTCGTTGCCGGCCAGCAGCGGGGCGCCGGAGATCGCCCACAGGGCCATGTGGGTGCGGTTCTGGGCCGCCGTGAGTCCAGTCATGCCGACGGTCAGCATGTCGGGGTCGTTGTAGTAGCCCGTGTGCTGGGCCGCCGGGTGCAGGGTCTGGTCGAAGTTGGACAGGACGGCGGACTGCGAGGCCGTACCGCCGTAGTAGTAGATATCCGTGCTGGTGCGCCACATGGGGGCCAGGCCGGTCGCCCAGTTCCAGGTGTTCTGGTAGCCCCAGTTGCAGATGGACAGGGTCAGCGGTCGGCCGGTGGTGGCGGCGGCCGTGGTGACGGCCGAGCTGATCGACTTGTAGGTGGTGGCCGCGTCCAGGCCTTCGGCGTCACCGCCGCACCAGTCGACCTTCACGAAGTCGAAGCCCCACTTGGAGAACTGCAGCATGTCCTGGGCGTAGTGCCCCTCGCTGCCCGTGTCGGCGGCGGCGGGACGGCCGGTCGGGTAGTAGTAGCCGCAGCCGTTGTGGCCGGCGTCGGTGTAGATGCCGGCCTTCAGGCCCTTGCTGTGGATGTAGTCGGCGATGGCGCTCATGCCGCCGGGCCATTCGCTGGTGTCGACGGTGATGTTGCCGGCGCTGTCGCGGGTGCCCTGCCACCAGCCCTCGTCGATGTTGATGTACTTGTAGCCGGCGGCCGGCAGCCCGGCCGCGACGAACGCGTCGACCTGCGCCTTGATGACGGCGTAGTCGATCTTCGCCGCGAAGCTGTTCCAGGAGGCCCAGCCCATCGGGGCGGCGGGCACCGAGACCTGGGAGACCGTCGCCGCCCGGGCCGGACCCGGCGTGGCGAAGAGGAGCGCGGCGGCGGCCGTGAGGGCCAGGGCGAGGGTGCGTACGACGGCGGCCCACAGGTGGCGTACGGGACCGCTGCCGGTCGATCGGGGCGGGGGGTACATGCGGCTCCTCCACGGGGGGTGCAGGGGGGTGTCCGACCAGAACCGTTCGTCATATCGAACGGGGATCGATGTTCCGAACGTGTCGCGCGCCGAACGTAGAGCCGCCGGGGGATGAAGTCAACGGCTGGGACAGGAGTCAACTCGGGGCCGCGGCAGGGCCGTTCCTCCCGCGTCGACCGGCACCGGGGGAACGCTCTCGACGCCGTGGGCGGTGCTGTTTAGGATCACGGGCACGGCATCGCGTGTCGGTCACCGGCCGGGTGAGGCATGGAGGTGCCCGTGAGATTGCCTTGCGGAGGCATTCCACACATGTCAGTCGAGTTGAATCACACGATCGTCCACGCCCGGGACATCCGGGAGTCGGCCGAATTCCTGGCGCACGTCCTGGGGCTCGAGGTCGGGACCGAGTGGGGCCCGTTCCTTCCCGTGACCACCGGCAACGGGGTCACCCTGGACTTCGCCGCCGTCCCGGCGGAGTCGATCACCATGCAGCACTACGCGTTCCTCGTCTCCGACGAGGAGTTCGACGCGGCCTTCGGGCGCACCCGGCAGGCCGGGATCACGTACTACGCCGATCCGCACCTGAAGCAGCCCGGGGAGCTCAACCACCATCACGGCGGACGCGGCCTGTACTTCATGGATCCGGCCGGACACGGCATGGAGATCATCACGCGGCCCTACGGCAGTCACCGGGAACAGCCGACGGAGTCATGAGACGGTGGCAGGCCGGGGTACTCCCCGGCCTGCCACGTCGCCGGGACCCTCAGGCGAGGGCGGCGGCCAGCAGGGCGAAGGCGCCGATGATGACGGCGACACGTACGTAGTGCCAGCGCTCCCAGCGGTGCAGCTGCTCCTTCCAGTCCGCGGGCCGGTTCCCGGGGGTCCACGACTTGTTCCGGTTGTTGATCGGGACCAGCAGCAGGACCGACATGACCACGCTGAGGACGAGCAGCGCGGCGGCGGTGACCACGAGGCCGGCGCCCCGGTGGTGCCATCCGGCGACGGCCCAGACCGCGACGAGGACCATCGAACCGATGTACCAGACCGGCATGACGGCACCGAGCATCCGGCCCCCGTGGGCGTGACCGAGCTGGCCGGCGTCGCCGGGGAGTGCGTTGAGGATCGGGTTCATGACGAAGGCGACGGAGAACTCCACTCCCACCATCACGCCGACGACCACGACGGTGAACACCTCGAATGCGCTGAGCATGACGACGACCTCTCTGGAATCTAGCGTTGCTAGCAGACAAGGCAACGCTAGTACTGTCGGCGCTCACTTGTCTAGCAGTGCTAGGATCGACGCATGTCGGTACAGGAACGCAAGGAGCGCGAGCGGGCGAACCGTGAGCGCCTCATCGTGGCGACGGCTCGCGAACTCGCCGAGCAGCAGGGCTGGGACGCGGTGACCACGCGCCGGCTCGCCGAGCGCATCGAGTACAGCCAGCCCGTCCTCTACAGCCACTTCCGCGGCAAGCGCGAGATCATCGGCGCCGTCGCCCTCCAGGGCGCCACCGAGCTGGCCGTCGCGGTGCGGGCCGCGACCGCCGCCGCGGACGGTCCGCGCGCCCGGGTCACCGCCCTCGCCCGCGGCTACCTCGACTTCGCCGAGCGCAACCCGGCGGTCTACGACGCCCTGTTCCAGCTCAGCAACGGCCTGCCGTACGCGCGGGAGGACACGCCGGAGCCGCTGAAGGACGCCTTCGCCGCACTGCTGGAGTGCCTGGGCGAGGTCGCCGGGGAGGGCGTCGAACCGGGGCTGTACACCGAGCTGTTCTGGGCGTCCCTGCACGGCCTCGCCACCCTGACCCGGGCGGGACGGCTGCCGCCGGCGGACACCGAGCAGCGGGTGGAACTGCTGGTGGACCGGCTCGCCGAGCTCTGACGCACCGCCCCGGCGGGCACGCGGTCACGGCCGGACGGCGGCTCCGGCAGCGCTCCCCCCGGGGGGCGCGGCCACCGCGTGACCGGCCGCCACCCGCCGCCACCGGGACCACTATCGGGCCGCCTGCGGCACCCACCCCTCCGGCCGCAGCATCCCCACGAGCAACCGGACCAGCTCCCCCACCACGTCGTCCAGCGACGCGTCCACCCACCCCGCACTCCAGTCGTGCAGCAAGCCGTTCACACTCCCGATGAACGCGGCCGCCGCCAGCCGGTAGTCACGGGGCGCCGCGTCCCCGCGCGCCACCGCCGCGTTCGCCTCCGCGCATATCAGCTGCACCCAGCGCGCCCGCCGCGCCAGCCGCTGCTCCTCCAGCCGGGGACTGACCCCGATGATCTCGACGAACGCGATGCGGATGCGCCGCGGATCCGACGTGACGTCCCGCGCGTAGGCGCGGAACAGCACCGTCACCCGCTCGACCAGCGGCAGGTCCTCGGCCTCCGCGAGAGCCTCCCGCACCGCCTCCTCGGCCCACCCGTTGACCTCCAGGTGCAAGGCGGCGAGCACGTCCTCCAGGGTGTGGAACTCCTCGTAGAACTGACGGGTCGACAGGCCCGCCGTCTGGCTCAGCGCGGCGACGGTCGTGGCGCTGAACCCCGGTGCCGCACCGAAGAGTTGGAGCGCCGCCTCCAGGAAGCGCCGACGCCGCTCGGCCTTGCGTTCCTCGGCGGACCGGCCGCCGTAGCGACCCGTCGGCGCCTTGAGCCTGCCCGCCAAGATTGCCCCCTCCGTCGTCCACCCGTTGGCCAATTTTGTCGTGTACGCCTCTTGTGGAGTAAGGCCGCCTCTCCTTACTTTTCAGTAAGTTCGCTTTGAACGCGCACGTGTTCAGATTCCGCGACCCGCGACCGCACGCGCGCCCCACACCCCCCATCAGAGGAGAGAGCAGTCATGCCTGCCTTCAGACCCAGGCACCTTTGCTCCGTGGCCGCCGCCCTCGTCCTGACCGTCACCGCGCCCGCGACCGCCGCCACCGCAGCGGCGGACGCCTCCCTGCGCGAGGTGCTGTTCGTCGGGAACAACTGGGACGGCACCGCGACCGTCCTGAACTCGACCGGCGACTTCGCGAAGGTCGGCCAGCTCAACGTGATCCCCGACAAGGACGCGCGGATCGCCGAGATCAACGCCGACCCGATCAAGTGGATCTACTACACGTCCATCCGGAACGAGGTCGGCCAGGGCCACGACCAGTACGTGGACGACATGTACTCCACCCCGGACGGCAGGTCGGTGGTGGTCTCGCGTCCCAGCTTCGCGGACGTCGTCTCCATCGACCTGGCCACCGACAAGATCAACTGGCGCTTCCCGGTGGCGGGTTACCGCGCCGACCACATGGCCGTCTCCCCCGACGGCACCAAGGTCGCGGTGTCGGCCTCCACCGCGAACAAGGTGCAGGTGCTGAACATCAACACCGGCGCGGAACTGGGCGAGTTCAGCACCGGCGACAAGCCGCACGAGAACGTCTTCAGCCCCGACGGCAAGTACATCTGGAACATGTCGATCGGCGAGGTCACCACGTCCCTGGACGACCCGGCCTGGGACTGGACGAAGGGTGACCGGCACATCACCGTCGCCGACGCCACCACCTACAAGCAGGTCAAGACCATCGACATGCGCGCCCGGCTGGACGCGTTCGGTCTCACGGACTTCTCGGACGCGGTCCGGCCCGCCGCCTTCACCCCCGACTGGTCGAAGATGTACTTCCAGGTGTCGTTCTTCAACGGCTTCCTGGAGTACGACATCGCCAGCGACCGGATCACCCGGGTGAAGACGCTGCCGGCGAACCCCGCGACCAGCACGGACCGCACCACCTGGCTCCTCGACTCGCGTCACCACGGCATCTCGATGAAGCCGGACGGCACCAAGCTGTGCGTGGCGGGGACGATGGACAACTACGCGACCGTCGTCGACCGGGCCACCCTCCAGGAGGGCCCGCTCATCACGGCGTCCACCCCTTACTGGGCCACGGTCAGCGGTGACGGAAAGGACTGCGTCATCTCCGAGAGCGGCGCCGACCAGGTGACGGCGATCGACTTCGGCACCGGCCAGAAGGTCACCTCGGTCCCGGTCGGCGACCACCCGCAGCGCGTCCGGCTGGGCCATGTGCGGGCCGACTGGACGGGCACGTCGTCGAGTTGACGCGCCCTCACCCACTTCGGCCTCCGGGGTCAGGCGGGACTCCGGAGGCCGAGGCATGGCTCAGAACTTCGCCGCCACCCAGGCGGCCAGCTCCGCCCTGGCCGCGTTCAGCAGGGTGGTGCCGGGCGCGGTCGCCCCGTTGGTCACCAGCGCGAAGTGCGGCACGCCGGAGTCCGAGTCGGTGAGCAGCAGTCGGCGGCTGCCCGTCCCACCCGGTTCGGCGGCCACGCCCACGGGGGTCGAGGACGTGTACGCGGGAGGCCCGTAGGCCGTGCCCAGGTCGGAGACGACGGTGGTGGACGCGGTCGGGAAGGAGGCCGGGAGGTGGAGTTCGGTGGGTGCGGTGGCGCTGCCGGAACGCCAGACCTGGAGGGCGTACTGGCCGGAGCCCACCAGTGCGGCCACGTTCGGCAGCGAACTGGGAACCGGGTTCCAGGTCAGGGTCGTGGAGCCGTCGCGGGAGCGGTCCTCGTAGGTGAAGGCGAGCGTGGCCCCGGAGGTGGCGCCCGGATAGATCCGGTCGAGCAGCCGGGCGTCCTGACGGAGCGTCACCGTACCGCTGTCGTCCGTGTTCACGGCCGAGAGGTCCTCGTCGTTCCAGGCGTCACCGGCGGTGAGGACCTTGCCGGCGTTGTCGTTCATCAGCTCGTGGTGGCGGCCGTTGTAGATGTCCCACTGCCACTGGGTGCCGGAGAGCACCGGGCCCGAGGAGGCCGGTGTGGACCACCAGTTCGCCCCGGAGAGACGGGAGTCGAGGGCCTGGTACATGGCCTTGTCGACGGTCGGCGCCTTGCCGGCGGTGGTGCCGGACAGCGGGTGCCCGAACTCGCTGACGAGCGCGGTGGTCCCGGCGGCCGAGGCACGGTCCCGGATGGTGCCGAAGGCGGTCGAGTACTGGCCGTCGGCGGCGTTGCCCCACATCAGGACGCCGGAGATGGCCTTCTGGTCGTAGAAGTGGGTGTTGAAGACATAGCGCGAGCCCAGGGTGCCCGTGTCCAGGAGGCCGCCCTCCTGGTTGGTGACGTTGCCGTTCCAGTAGAGGTTGGGCTCGATGAGCGCGGGCTTGCCGCTCCAGCCGGCGGCGTCCATCCGGGCGCGGAACTTCTGGTAGAAGGGCCAGAGCCGGTTCTGCTCCCAGGTGCGGGAGGTCTCGCCGGAGTCGTAGGAGCCGGCGTACGGCTCGTTGTAGGGGTCGAAACCGACGACGCCCGCGAACTCGTCGGACGTCAGATGCCCGGCCAGATAGGTCATGGTGGTCTGGGCGGTGGCCAGGAAGTAGTCCTGGAGGCCGTAGTTGTTGTGCCAGAAGTCGTACTGGGCTTTCTGGACGGCCGCGTTCTGGGTGATGTTCTGGCCCCAGAAGAGGCAGATGCCGCACGACTCGGTCGGATAACCGCCCAGCGCGACCGCCCACTTGGGGGCGCCGTCGCCGGTGTACCAGCTGCCCGAGTTGAACAGGTAGCGGGAGTAGAGGTCCTGGTGGAAGTCGGGGAAGACCCGGATGCCGGCGTCGAGGAACGCCTGCATCTGCGCGGTCACGGCGGCCAGGTAGGTGGTGCTGACCTGACCCTGCACGGGTTCGGCGTACGCCCAGGAGAGCAGGAAGCGGACGGCGTTGCCGCCGCCGAGGGCACGCAGCGCGGTGGCGGACTTCTTCGCGTCGGCGACGGAGGCGAAGGGCAGGCCGCCGTTCTCCGCCAGCTTGGTCTCGCCGGAGACGTTGTAGCCGCGCAGGACGACCTCACGGCCCTGGCCGTCGACGAAGCGGCCGTTCTGCACGGTGAGCGGGGTGCCGTCGAACGAGAGGGAGTCGGACGGGGTGGCTGCGGTGGCGGACGGGGCGCCCGCCACCGCGAGGAATCCGCAGAGGACAACCAGGACAACGATCAAACGCGCCCGGATACTCGTCATGTTCATTACAGTCCGGTGATTTCCGGACACCGTCAATACTTCTGACTCATGAGTAAGTTGAATACCTGCCTGGCACTTGGCGCTCACCCGCCCACACGGCCGGTCACGTTCAACAGATACTCCTTGCGGTCGAGCGGGTTGTGATCGGTGCGTGGACGCTCGGGAACCGTCCCGCGTGCCACGGGCGCGTAGTGGTCGAAGTCGCTCTCCAGCTCCCCCTCGCCCCGGGTCAGACCGGGCAGCAGCTGTTCCAGCCGGTGCACCCGGGCGGCGGGCACCGCGCCCTCCAGCACGCAGAGCGCGCCGTGCGTGTCCGTCCGCCGGGGCAGCGCGCCGAGCCGGGTGAGCACCGGGAGCAGCGCGCCGAGCGTGTCCACGGGGGCCTCCAGACGGAAGCGGTGCATCGGCTCGTGCACCCGGGTACCGGCCCGCCGCAGCGCCTCGGTCAGCACCAGCGGGGTCAGTCCGCGGAAGTCCTGGCCGGTGCTCGACATGCTCTTGTCGAAGCGCTGGTGGGCATGGCTCTGCCGGGGTGAGTAGCCGGAGTGGGTCATGGTCACCGTGCAGTCGGGGATCCGCCAGCCGTGCAGCCCCTGGCCGAGGGTCTCGCGCACGGTGTCCTCGACGGCCTTGAAGAAGGCGTACGGCATCGAGCCCAGCTCCACCTCCAGGCCGAAGCCGACGCCCGAACCGACCGGTGCCGGCGCCACCCGCAGGCCCACCGTCGCGAGGAACGGGTTGCCGTCCTTCTTGTTGAACTCGACGGCCGCACCCGTCCCGGCGAGCCGCTCGACGTAGACGGTGGTGGTCTCCCGGAAGGTGACGTCGAGGCCGTACTCGTCGGCGAGCGTCGCCTGGACGACCTCCTTCTGCACCTCGCCGTAGAGGGAGACGGAGGTCTCCTTGCGGACCTCGTCGTGCCGGACGTCGATCAGCGGGTCCTGCTCGGCGAGCTGGGTGAGGGCCAGGTGCAGGGCGCGCCGGTCGGTGCCGGGGCACGGGACGACGACGGTCTCCAGGGTCGGGGGCGCGAAGTGGTGCTCGTACGCGCGAGCCGGCCGGCCGAGCGCGTCGCCGATCCGGACACCGCCGAGCCCCCAGACCTTGACGATCCGCCCGGCGCCGGCGCTGTCCCGGCGTTGTTCCGCACCCCGGTCGAAGACGGAGAGCCCGGTGACCCGCCCCTTCACCCGGACGCCCGTACCGCCGCCCTCCGCCGGGACGCCGGTGCCGCCCTCAGCCCGGACGCCGGTACCGGGGCCGGGTTCGGTGTCGGCCCCGAACGGGATCCGGTCCCGCACCCGGAGCGTGCCGGAGAAGATCCGCGCATAGGCGATCTGCTCGCCCGCCGGACCCCGCTCCACCTTGAAGACCGTGCCCGAGACCGGGCCCGCCGGATCGCCGCCGGCCGCCGGCAGCAGCCGTTCGACGCCGGCGATCAGGCCGGGCACACCGGCGCCCGTCACGGCCGAGCCGAAGTACACCGGATGGACCAGGCACCGCCGGGTCTGACCGGCGAGGGCCGCCCACAGCTGGGCGTCGGGGACGCCGCCGTCCAGGTACGCGGCGAGCAGCGCGTCGTCGTGGTCGGCGAGCACCTCCGGCGCGGCCGGCCCGAGGCCGGGCACGAACCGGGCGGCGGGGGTGCCGAGCGCGGCGGCGCGGCCCATGGGGACGAGCGGGACGGCGAGCCTGCGGGCCAGCTGCGCGAGCACGGCCTCGTCCCGGGCGCCCCGCCGGTCGATCTTGTTCACGAAGATCAGCGTGGGGATGCCCAGCCTGCGCAGGGTCCGCATCAGGATCCGGGTCTGCGCCTGGACGCCCTCCACGGCCGAGACCACCAGAACCGCGCCGTCGAGGACGCCGAGGACCCGTTCCACCTCGGCGATGAAGTCCGGGTGGCCGGGGGTGTCGATGAGGTTGACGGTCACCCCGTCCAGCGGGAACGACACGACCGCCGACCTGATGGTGATGCCGCGCTGCCGTTCCAGCGCGAGCGTGTCGGTCCGGGTGCTGCCCGCGTCGACACTGCCGAGTTCGTCGATGACCCCGGCCGTGTGCAGCAGCCGTTCGGTCAGACTGGTCTTACCCGCGTCGACGTGCGCGAGGATTCCGAGATTGAGCATGTGCACCGTGCGTGACGTCCTTCGGCATGGATGGGATTCCTTCCTGGGTGGACATGCACGCAGTGCGCATCGGTGATCCTCTCCGGGTGACGTCGGGACGGGAGCAGTGCAGCAGGGCGGGCCGTCCGGCCGCAACGGATTAACGCCCGCCGGGAGCCCAGTCGGGAGTGCCGTCGGGAGTGCCGTCGGGAGCGCTCGCCGCCTCGAGGGCGCGGTCCTAGAGTGATCTGCACGGTCGAGAGGAGCCGAGGGTGCGTGAGATCCTGCCGGCGCTGGCCGACTGGCACGCGGCCGGGATCCCGTTCGGCCTGGCGACGGTGGTAGAGGTCAGCCGCAGTGCGCCGCGCGGGCCCGGCGCGGCCATGGCCGTGGGCCCGGACGACGAGGTCGTGGGCAGCGTCTCCGGGGGCTGCGTGGAGGGCGCCGTCTTCGAACTGGCGCGGGAGGTGGTGGCGAGCGGCGAACCGCGGCTGCGGACCTTCGGCTACAGCGACGAGGACGCGTTCGCGGTGGGGCTGACCTGCGGCGGCGAGATCACCCTGCTGGTACGGCCGGTGACCGCCGGCTCCGACCCGGCGTTCGGCGCGGTCGCCGCGTCGGTGGCCGCGGGCGAGCCGGTGACGGTGGCCACGGTGGTGGACGGCCCCGCGCCGCGCGGAGCGGCCCTCGCGGTGTGGCCGCACCGGGTGGCGGGCACCCTCGGCGCGACCGGCCTCGACGTCGCGGTCACCGCCGACGCGCGAGGTGAACTCGCCCTCGGCGCCTCCCTCCTGCGGCACTACGGCCCGCACGGCGAGCGCCGCGAGGACGCGGTCACGGTGTTCCTCCAGTCCTTCGCGCCACCACCCCGCATGCTCGTGTTCGGCGCGATCGACTACGCGGCGGCGGTGGCCCGCGTCGGTGACTTCCTCGGCTATCGGGTCACCGTGTGCGACGCCCGCCCGGTCTTCGCCACGCCGAAGCGGTTCCCGGCCGCCGTGGAGGTGGTCGTCGACTGGCCGCACCGTTACCTGAGCGGCACGGACACCGACGACCGCACGGTGGTGTGCGTCCTCACGCACGACCCGAAGTTCGACGTGCCGCTGCTGGAGGAGGCGCTGCGCCGGCCGGCCGCCTACATCGGGGCGATGGGCAGCCGCAGGACCCACGAGGAGCGCCGGGCACGGCTCGTGGAGGCCGGTCTCACCGCGGCCGAGCTGTCCCGGCTGCGCTCGCCGCTCGGCCTCGACCTCGGCGCCCGCACCCCCGAGGAGGTCGCCGTGTCCGTGGCCGCCGAGATTGTCGCGCTGCGCTGGGGCGGCAGCGGCGCGCCCCTGACGAACACCAGCGGGGCCATCCACGCACCCACGGCCGACTGAGACGGCGAGGACGGCGCGCCGGGACCCGGGTGTACCGGGCGGGGTCGTCGCGCGGCGGAGCACAGTGCTGCCGGGGGTGTCAGCCCTGCCCGGGTCGCCGCCCGGCACGGTCGGTCCCCGTCAGCGGGGCGGCAGCCGGTGCAGGGTGACGTCGGTGAGCGTGCCGTCCGCGACGGTCGCGGTCAGGTAGGTGCAGTGCGGCTGACGGCGGCGGTCGGTGGGTGAGCCGGGGTTGAGCAGGCGCAGGCCGCCCGGGGCGGTGGTGTCCCAGGGGATGTGGCTGTGCCCGAACACGAGGACGTCCAGGTCGGGGAAGCGGGCGGCGCAACGGGCCTCGCGGCCCTGCGCGGCACCGGTCTCGTGGACCACCCCGAAGCGCAGGCCGCCGAGGTCGGCGCGGGCCACCTCCGGGAGGCGGGCGCGCAGGCCGGGGCCGTCGTTGTTGCCGTACACGCCGATGAGGCGGTGGCTGCGGCTCTCCAGCAGATCGAGGGTGGCCTCGTCGACCCAGTCACCGGCGTGGATCACGACGTCGGCGCGCGGAAGGTCGCCGAGCAGCCGGTCCGGAAGCCGCTTGGCCCGCAACGGGAGGTGCGTATCGGAAGTGATGAGCAACCGCACCCCACCACCCTAGCCACCACCCCACCGCCCACCACCCCGCCGCCCCACAGCCCACCGCTCACCGCCCCACCGCACTTCCGCCGCGGAACGCCCACCACCGATCGCCACCGCACGGCCCACCGATCATCACCCCACCGCCCACCGACTGCCTCGCCGCCCTCCGCTCACCACCCC
>NZ_JAKQYH010000096.1:0-97818 GCF_022343545.1 Streptomyces arenae | reverse complement strand
CCGCCCCCACCGTGCTCTCCAGCGCCCGCCCCGCCCCGACCGGCCAGGCCACCCCGACCGGCCCGGCCACCGCGTCGGCCTCGACCCCGACCGCCCCGGCCCCGACCACCTCGGCACCGGTGGCGACCCCGACAAACCCCGCCCGCCCGGCGTCCGCGGCGCACCAGCTGCTGGACGGGATCACCTTCGAACAGGCGGCCGCCGGACTCGGCGCCTGCCTCGACTACAACAAGGCGCACCGCCTGCCCAAGGACCCGACCTACACCGACCTGGGCAAGCCGGCCGACTACCGGATCATCCTGGCGATGCGCAGCACCGGCGACTCCAACGCCCCCGGCGACGGCTACTTCGTGGTGGCGGTGCGCGAGAAGCCGGTGCCTGCCCGGCTCATCTGCACCGTCAAGGACGGCGCGGCCTCCGGCCTGAACACCAGTGTCGGCGACCCCTTCGGTGACGCGGGCACGCCCGTGGTGCCGGACATGAACAGCGGCAAGCTGTACCAGCAGTCGGTCATCGACAAGGGCGACTGGAAACTGCCGTTCCGCTGGGGGATCATCGGCGGCCACCGCACCTCGGTGACCCGGATGACCGTCTCCTACGGCGGCGACGCGGGCCAGGTGGTCCTCGACCACGGCTGGTTCGTCGCCACCGGCACCCTGCACGAGCAGGTCACCAGGGCCCCGCACCTCAAGGGTTACGACGCGACCGGCAAGCTCGTCTACGACTCCGACCAGGACCCGTCGTACGAGAAGACCCTGCCCTAGGTTCCCTGTCTTCGACCCTGGGCGCCGGTCGCCGGTCGCCACCCGTCGGCCGGCGTCCGGCGGTGTCCGCTCGCGGTGTCATTGGTCCCACCTCTGGTGGTTTACGCCATTCGCGTGCGTTGTCTTGACCGTCCCTGAACCCACTCTTATGGTCGCGCTTACACAGGACGTCCGACGTCTCCTTCCCCCCACGCCGGAGGCACCGTGCGCGACCAGGCGACCCACGCCCGCAGGACGTTCCTGAAACAGGCGGGTGCCCTGGGCGCCGCCGCCTCGCTGACCGCCTGCGGGCCCAGGTCCACGATCGACCTCGGCGGCACCGGTGCCGACCGCACCCTGACCGCCGTGATCGGCTACGGCAACGACGGCAGCTGGGACCCCACCCAGACCGCCTCCGCGTTCGCGATGGCCGCGAACAACCACATCTACGAGGGCCTCGCCGACACCGACCCGATCACCCGCGCCCCCTACCCGGCGCTGGCCACCCGGCTGCCCGCCGACCCGAACGCCACCACCTGGCGGTTCACCCTGCGCCCCGGCGCCACGTTCCACGACGGGCGACCGGTCACCGCCGACGACGTCGTCTTCGTCTTCGACCGGATCCTCGACCCGGCCACCCCGACCCTCGCCCAGGGCTTCTTCGCCGGCTGGCTGAAGGAGGTTCGCAGGGTCGACACCGGGACCGTCGACCTGGTGCTCCGCTTCCCCTTCCCGGACGGGATCGCCCGCCTCACCCTCGCCAAGATCATGCCGAGGCACGTGTTCGCCCGGCCCGGCGCCTGGGACGACGCGATCAGGGGACTCGCGGTGGGCTCGGGACCGTACCGGCAGACCGGCCACCACCCGAAGTCGAACACCACCTTCGCCGCGTACGACCGCTACAACGGCCCCCGCAGGCCCGCCTTCCCGCGGATGAACTGGCTGACGATCGTCGACGCCGCCTCCCGCGTGGCCAGGATCTCCGGGGTGGACGCGGGCGCGCAGATCTCCGACAACATCCCCTACGCCAACATCCCCCGCCTCGAACAGGGCGGCCTGTCGGTCGGCGGCGGGGCCGGGATGAACAACCTGTTCCTGATGTTCAACACCAGGCAGGGACCCTTCGACGACGTCCGGGTCCGGCAGGCCCTGCACTACGCCGTGGACAAGAAGAAGATCGTCGAGGTCGCCCTCAAGGGACACGGGAGACCCGCGAGTTCGTTCCTGAACGAGGCCAATCCCGCCTACCGCAGGGCGAGGACGGTCTACGACCACGACCCGGACCGGGCGAAGGCGCTGCTCAAGGCCGCCGGAGTCAGCGGACTGCGCATCGACCTGCTCGCCGTCAACGTGAGCTGGATCGTCGACTGCCTGCCCACCATCAAGTCGTCCTGGGACGCGATCGGCGTCCCCACGACCCTGTCCCCGCAGGAGACCACGGCCGTGTTCACCAAGCTGGACCAGAAACAGGACTACCAGGTCGTCGCCGCCGTCTCGAACCCCAACCAGTTCGGCCTCGACGCCGACCTGATCATGCGCTACAACTACGGCCCCGAGAACCTCTGGACGGGCTACGCCCGCTGGGCCGACGACCCCGTCGCCAAGCGGCTCTTCGAGGACATGGACGCGGCCACCCGCGAACCGGACCCCGACAGGAAGCGGGCGATGATCCAGGACTACATCGACGTCGTCGCCGAACAGGCCGTCATCTACCCGGTCGTCCACAACGAGCTGATCACCGCCTGGGACCCGCGCCGGCTCACCGGCATAAGGGCCCAGCCCTACCCCGGTATCAACGTCCTCACCGCCAAGTGGGCCTGACGGCATGACCGCCGTCCTGCGCATCCTGCTGCGCCGCGTCGCCCTGCTGGTGCCGCTGCTGCTCGGCATCGCCCTGTTCGTGTTCCTGGTGATGCGCTTCTCCGACGTCGACCCGGCGTCCGCGTTCTTCCAGGGCGCCAACCCCACCCCGCGGCAGCTCCACGACTTCCGCGAACGCAACGGCCTCCTCGACCCGCTCCCGCTGCGCTACGTCCACTTCGTCGGCGACCTGTCCCACGGCGACCTCGGTACCAGCGCCCTCACCCGCACCCCGGTCCGCGACCAGGTCCTCACCGCGCTCCCGCTCACCCTCCAGCTGACCTTCCTGGGCCTCGGCATCGCCGTCGTCCTGGCGCTCGCCGGCGGCGTCACCGCGGCCGTCCACCGCGACCGCAGGACCGACCAGGTCATCCGGGTGCTCTCCCTGGTCGGCGTCGCCGCCCCCGCCTTCTGGCTGGCGCTGCTGATGATCCAGTACCTCGCCGTCGACCGCGGCTGGTTCCCGTCCGGCGGCTACATCAACCCCGAGGACTCCGTCACCGGCTGGCTGCGGACCATGGCGCTGCCCGCACTCGCGCTCTCCCTGCCGGTCGCCGCCCAGCTCACCCGTGTCGTCCGCACCTCGGTGGTGGAGGAACTCGACAAGGACTACGTCCGCACCGCGATCGGCGGCGGCCTGCCGCCCCACGTCGTGGTCGGCCGCAACGTCCTGCGCAACGCCCTGGTCAACCCGCTGACCGTGCTCGGTCTGCGGGTCGGCTACCTGCTCGGCGGCGCGGTCGTCATCGAGACCGTCTTCGCCCTGCCCGGCATGGGCAAGCTGATGATCGACGCGGTCCAGAACGGCGACCCCGCCGTCGTCCAGGGCGTGGTCCTGACCACCGCCACCGGCTTCGTCGTCGTCAACCTCGTCATCGACATCCTCTACCTGTTCGTCAACCCACGTCTGCGGGAGGCGACATGACGACGTTCACCCGCGCGGCCCTCACCACCGCCCTGGCCCGGCCCGGCGTACGGCTGCGCAGACTGCCGCCGGCGTCGAGGGCGGCCCTCGCCTTCCTCGCCGTGATCGTCCTGGTGGCACTGTGCGCCCCCCTCCTCGCCCCCGACGACCCCCTCGCCCAGCAGGCCCCCGCCGACGGCACCGGACACCCTTCCGCCGGCCACTGGATGGGTCAGGACAGCCTCGGCCGGGACATCCTCAGCCGGCTGATGTACGGCGCCCGCTGGTCCCTCGCCATCGGCCTCGGCGCGACCGGCCTCGCCCTGGCCGCCGGCGCGCTCCTCGGAGCGCTCGCGGCGACCTCCCGCAAGGGCGTCGACGAGAGCCTGATGCGCTGCCTGGACGTGGTGATGGCGTTCCCCGGCATCGCCCTGGCCGCCGTCCTGGTCGCCGTCTTCGGCGGTGGCATCACCGTCCTGATCTGCGCGATCGCCTTCCTCTTCACCCCGCCGGTGGCCCGCGTCGTCCGGGCGAACGTCCTCGACCAGTACGGCGAGGACTACGTCACCGCGGAACGGGTGATCGGCGCCCGCACCCCGCACATCGTCCTACGCCACGTGGCGGTCAACTGCGCCGCTCCCGTCCTGGTCTTCTGCACGGTCCAGGTGGCCGAGGCGATCGTCTTCGAGGCGTCCCTGTCCTTCATCGGCGCGGGCGTCCGCCCCCCGGACCCGTCCTGGGGCAGCGTCATCGCGGACGGCAAGAACATGGTGCTGACCGGCGGCTGGTGGGCCACTCTCTTCCCCGGTCTGCTGATCCTCCTCACCGTCCTCGCCCTGAACCTCCTCTCCGAGGGCGTCTCGGACGCCTGGGCGTCGCCGGCACCGAGGCAGCCGGAACCGACGGAGGCCGACCCGGTGGAGACCGACCCGGTGGAGACCGACCCGGTGGAGACCGTGGAGCGGGGCGAGATCCTGGAGCTGCCGGGCCTGACGGAGGCGGGGGAACGGCTCCGCGCCCGGGCCCGCCCGCTGCCCTCCCGGGAGGGCCCACCGGTCCTGTCCGTGCAGAACCTGACGATCGCCTTCCCGGACCGCCACCGGGGCGTGAACATCGTCGACGGCATCAGCTTCGACATCCACCCGGGTGAAGTGCTGGGCCTGGTAGGGGAGTCGGGCTGCGGAAAGTCCCTCACCGCGCTCACGATCATGGGTCTGCAACCGAAGACGGCCCGGGTGACGGGCGAGATCCTCTTCAACGCCGTCGGCCGAAGCGCCCCTTCAGGGGCGCGGGGCGATATGGAATATGCGGCTACCGCCGCGCGGGCGCGAACAGCCACAACGCACCCGCAGCCGCCCGTGGACCTGACCACCCCCCACCGCCGCCTCCGCCGCCTCCTGGGCCACGAGATCGCGATGGTCCACCAGGACGCCCTGTCCTCCCTGAACCCCTCCATGACCGTCAACGCCCAGCTCAAGCAGCTCACCCGGCGCGGCGGCCACCGCACCCCCACCGAACTCCTCACCCTCGTCGGCCTGGACCCCGCCCGCACCCTCCGCAGCCACCCCCACGAACTCTCCGGCGGCCAGCGCCAGCGCGTCCTGATCGCGATGGCCCTCTCCCGCGACCCCCGCCTGATCATCGCGGACGAACCCACCACCGCCCTCGACGTCACCGTCCAGGCCCAGGTGATGGAACTCCTCCTGCGCCTGCGCGAGGAACTCGGCTTCGCGTTGATCCTGGTCTCCCACGACCTGGCCCTCGTCGCGGACGTCACCGACCGGGTGGTGGTGATGTACGGCGGCCAGCTCGTGGAGACCGGCGTCACCGCCGAACTGGTGGGCTCCCCGGCCCACCACTACACCCGCGGCCTCCTCGGCAGCGTCCTCTCCCTGGAGTCCGGCGCCGCCCGCCTCACCCAGATCAGGGGCGTGGTCCCGGCGCCCGCCGACTTCCCCGCGGGGTGCCGGTTCAGCAGCCGCTGCCCCGCGGCGGGCGACGTCTGCCGTACGACACCGCCGGCCCTCCTCGGCGCCCCCGCCCACACCGCGGCCTGCCACCACCCGGCCGTCGACCTGGCCGGCACGGAGGCGGTGACATGAGCGTGGTGGAGCTGTCCGGCGTCCACGTGGTGCACCGGGCCCGCGGCGGCGGTCTGTTCGGCGGCGACCGGGTGTACGCGCTGACCGACGCCGACCTCAGCGTGGCGGCCGGCGAGACGGTCGGCGTGGTCGGCGAGTCGGGGTGCGGGAAGTCGACCCTGGTCAAGGTGCTGGTCGGCATCCAGCGGCCGACCGCGGGGACGGTCGCCGTCCACGGCCGTGACCTGTGGGCCATGTCCGCGGCCGAACGCCGCAGCGCCGTCGGCGCCGGCACCGGACTGGTCCTCCAGGATCCCTCGACCGCCCTGAACCGCCGGCTGCCCGTCGGCCGAGTCCTGCGCGACCCGCTGGACGTCCACGGCCGCGGCACCAAGGCCGAACGGGAGGACCGGGTGAAGGAGTTGATGAGCCTGGTCGGGCTGCCGCGGGCGCTCGCCGGGGCGCTGCCCGGCCAGCTCTCCGGCGGTCAGCGCCAGCGCGTCGCGATCGCCCGCGCGCTCGCCCTCGACCCGCCGCTGGTGGTGGCGGACGAACCGACCAGCGCCCTGGACGTCTCGGTCCGCGCCCAGATCCTGAACCTCCTGCTGGACCTGCGGGAACGCCTCGGTCTCGCGATGGTCTTCGTCTCCCACGACATCCAGACGGTACGGCGGATGAGCGACCGGGTGATCACCATGTACCTGGGCCGGATCGTCGAGGACACCCCGGCCGCCGACGTCACCGGCGACGCCCGCCACCCGTACACCCGCGCCCTGTTCTCGGCCACCCCCGGACTGCTGAGCCCCGTCGACCCGATCCCGCTGACCGGCCCGGTCCCCTCGGCGACCCGGCCGCCGTCCGGGTGCCCGTTCCGCACCCGCTGCTGGCGGGCGGACGACACGTGTGCCGCCCGCATGCCTGACTTCGCGGCCGCGTCACGCCCCGGTCACCGCTACCGCTGTCACCATCCGTTGGAGGAGGACCAGCCGAGCCGCAGCCTGCCCCGGGAGACCTGATGCCCCTTTCCGCCCCGCTGACCGGAGTCGTACCGCCCGTCTGCACGCCCTTGACCCCGGACCGCGAGGTGGACGTCCCGTCCCTGCGCAGGCTCGTCGACCATCTGATGACGGCCGGCGTGGACGGCCTGTTCGTCCTCGGCTCGACGTCGGAGGCGGCCTATCTGACGGACCGGCAGCGCCGACTGGTCACGGAGACGGTGGTGGCCCGGACGGCCGGCCGGCTCCCGGTCCTGGCGGGCGTCATCGACATGACCACACCCCGGGTCCTGGACCACGTCGCCGCCGTCACGGCGGCGGGCGCGGACGCGATCGTGGTCACCGCCCCCTTCTACACCCGCACCCACCCCGCCGAGACCGCCCGCCACTTCCGCCTGGTCGCCGGCCGCTCACCCGTCCCCGTGATCGCCTACGACATCCCGTCCGCCGTCCACACCAGGCTCCCGGCCGGCCTGGTGCTCGAACTGGCCGCCGACGGGGTGCTGGCCGGTCTCAAGGACTCCAGCGGGGACCTGGCGGGCTTCCGTGAGGTCGTCGTCGGCAGCCGCGGCCTGCCCGGCTTCGGCGCGCTGACGGGCTCCGAGCTGACCGTCGACTCGGCGCTGGCGCTGGGCGCCGACGGGGTGGTACCGGGGCTCGCCAACGTCGACCCGGACGGCTACGTCCGCCTGTACCGCCTGTGCCGCGCGGGCGACTGGGAGCGGGCGCGGGCCGAGCAGGAGCGGCTGTGCGGCCTCTTCCGGATGACCGGCGCCGGCGACCCGGCCCGGATGGGCGCGAGCTCGGCGGCGCTGGGGGCGTTCAAGACGGCACTGCACCTGCGCGGCGTGATCGACTGCCCGGCGACGGCCGAGCCCCAGGTACCGCTGTCGGAGACGGAGACCGAGTGCGTGGCCAAGTTCCTCGCGGGGGCCGGGCTGATGTAGGCGGGCCGCCCGGGGCGCGGTCCGGGTACAGTCTCCGGCCGAGTCTAGGCACGCAGCGCCACCTCAGTGATGCGAAGCGTGAAATCGGCAGGGGCGGGGGAGCCCAGTGAGGTGAACGCGAAGAACCTGCCCATCGGCTCCTGCGCCGTCGACACCCGTACCGGACGGCTGGGCATCGTCATGGGGCACGAGGGCCCCTACGTGCAGTTGCGGCCGTACGGGGGAGGCCGTGAATGGGACGCGCACCCGGATGCCGTACGCGTCGCCACCCAGGCGGAACGGCTCAGCGCGGCCACCGCCCACGCCAACGCCCGCAGCCGCGGCGAGGTCCCTTGAAGGTCCCGGCCGGGCCCGGCGCACCGCGGCGGCAGGGCAGAATGGGCCCATGAGCCTGTTCCGCGACGACGGCATCGTGCTGCGCACCCAGAAGCTGGGTGAGGCGGACCGGATCATCACGCTGCTCACCCGTGGTCACGGCCGGGTGCGGGCCGTCGCCCGGGGGGTGCGGCGGACCAAGTCGAAGTTCGGGGCCAGGCTGGAGCCGTTCTCCCACGTCGACGTGCAGTTCTTCGCCCGGGGGAGCGAACTGGTCGGGCGCGGGCTGCCGCTGTGCACGCAGAGCGAGACCATCGCGCCGTACGGCGGCGGGATCGTCGCCGACTACGCGCGGTACACCGCCGGGACGGCCATGCTGGAGACCGCCGAGCGGTTCACCGACCACGAGGGCGAGCCGGCCGTGCAGCAGTACCTGCTGCTGGTGGGGGCGCTCCGGACCCTCGCCCGCGGCGAGCACGCCCCCCACCTGGTCCTCGACGCCTTCCTGCTGCGCTCCCTCGCCGTCAACGGCTACGCGCCCAGCTTCGCGGCCTGCGCCCGGTGCGGGATGCCCGGCCCGAACCGGTTCTTCTCGGTCGCCTCCGGCGGCAGCGTCTGCGTGGACTGCCGGGTGCCCGGCAGCGTCGTACCCTCACCGGGGACCCTGGTACTCCTCGGGGCGCTGCTTACGGGAGACTGGGAGACGGCGGACGCGGCCGAGCCGCGTCACGTCCGGGAGGGCAGCGGCCTCGTGTCCGCGTATCTGCACTGGCATCTGGAGCGGGGGCTGCGCTCGCTCAGGTATGTAGAGAAGAGCTAGAGGGAGACGAGAAGCACATGGTCGTACGCGGGATCCTGGGACGCCAGCGCCGCGAGTACACCGCGCCGGAGCCGCACCCCTCCGGCGCCCGCCCGCCGAAGCTCCCGGGCGAGCTGGTCCCGGGCCATGTGGCCATCGTCATGGACGGCAACGGCCGCTGGGCGAAGGAGCGCGGGCTGCCCCGCACCGAGGGCCACAAGGTCGGCGCCGAGCAGGTGCTGGACGTGCTCCAGGGCGCGATCGAGATCGGCGTCCGCAACATCTCGCTGTACGCCTTCTCCACCGAGAACTGGAAGCGCTCGCCCGACGAGGTCCGCTTCCTGATGAACTTCAACCGCGACTTCATCCGCAAGTCCCGCGACCAGCTCGACGGACTCGGCGTCCGGGTGCGCTGGGCGGGCCGGATGCCCCGGCTGTGGAAGTCGGTCGCCAAGGAGCTCCAGGTCGCCCAGGAGCAGACCAAGGACAACGACCGGCTCACCCTGTACTTCTGCATGAACTACGGGGGCCGCGCCGAGATCACCGACGCGGTGCAGGCGATCGCCGAGGAGGTGAAGGCGGGCCGCCTCGACCCGTCGAAGATCACCGAGAAGACGCTGCAGAAGCACATGTACTACGGGGACATGCCGGACGTGGACATGTTCCTGCGGCCCAGCGGCGAGCAGCGCACCTCCAACTACCTGATCTGGCAGAGCGCCTACGCCGAGATGGTCTTCCAGGACGTCCTGTGGCCCGACTTCGACCGCCGCGACCTGTGGCGGGCGTGCCTCGAGTTCGCCTCCCGCGACCGGCGGTTCGGCGGGGCGATCCCCAACGAGGAGCTGCTGGCCATGGAGGGCGACCAGGAGAGCGACTGACGGCCACCCGCCGTTCATGAGGGCCGTCCAGGATGCGGGAGTTGATGCCTGGCCACCCCCCGTCTCCCGCGTCCGAAACGGTCCCTCATGAAGCGCGTCACGCCCGCCCTCGCCCTCGGCGCCCTGTTCCTCACCGCGCTGCCCGCGCACGCCACGGACAGCGGGCTCGCCCACCGCGACAGCTACGGCACCAAGGCCGTGTACTCGCCCGGCCCGAACCCGCGCGGCTACCAGCGGCCGCCCGCCGGTTACACCGCCGTCTTCACCGAGAACGTCTCCCGGCACGGTTCGCGGTCCGCCACCGACGGCGAGGACGGCGACACGATCCTCGCGCTCTGGGACCAGGCCCGTGCCGACGGCCAGCTCACCGCGCGCGGCAGGAAGTTCGGCCCGGACGTGCGGGTCCTTGAAGCGGCCATGAGCACGGTCGGCTACGGCAACCTCAGCGGCCGCGGCAAGGACGAGCTCCGCGCCACCGCCGTCCGCCTGGAGAAGCGCCTGCCGGGCCTGTTCTCCGCCATCGCCGCGAACGGCGAGAAGATCGACGTCGTCAGCTCCGGCCAGGGCCGCGCCGTCGACAGCGGTACGGTCTTCGCCACCGCCCTCACCGACGCCGACCCCGCGCTGAAGCCTGCGCTCGGCCCCGCCCGCGTCGACAAGAACCTGCTCTACTTCCACAAGTCGTCCGGCGGCGCCGACTACCAGAAGTGGCTGGCGGGCGACGAGCGCCTGGCCACCACCCTGAAGTCGGTCACCGGCCAGCCGGCCTCGCACCAGGCCGCCGCCCGCGTCCTCGGCAGGATCTTCAAGCCGGCGTTCGTCCAGCGCGTCGTGGACGGCGAGTTCGCCGCCACCGCCGACGACATCACCGCCGCCACCGCCGTCTACGACCTCTACGCCATCGCACCCGCGATGAGCGAGGAGAGCCCGGACGGCAGGGGCTGGGACTTCGGCCGCTACCTCGCCCCGCGCGACGCGGCCTGGTTCGGCTACCTGAGCGACGCCGAGGACTTCTACGAGAAGGGCCCGAGCTTCGCGGACAGCGACATCACCTACAAGATGGCCCAGCCCCTCCTCGACGACCTCTTCCAGCAGGTCGAGGCCAAGCGGGACGGCACCAGCACGCTGGGCGCGGAACTCCGCTTCACCCACGCCGAGGAGATCATCCCGCTGGCCGCGCTGATGCGGCTCCCGGGCAGCGAGCGGGCCGCCGCCCCCGGCAGCACCTACACCTACGAGAACAACCCGTGGCGCGGCGCCGAGGTCGCCTCCCTCGCCTCCAACATCCAGTGGGACGTCTTCCGGAAGGGCGACGACTACCTGGTGCGGATGCTCTACGACGAGAAGGAGATCGCCTTCAAGGCGGGCTGCAAGCCCGTTTCCAGGGGCAGCACGTTCTACGACCTGAACGAGCTGGAGAAGTGCTTCGACCGTAGCTGACCGGCGCCGGTACGATCCGCCCCATGGTCATGGACATGGGGCGGGACGCCGGGCAGGGCGTGGTGGAGCTGGCCTACCAGCACGTCGTGGGGGACTTCCAGGGGGCGCTGCGGGAACGCGAGCGGCTGCGGCGGCGCAGGTGGCTACGGTGGTGGGCCGTCGGTGCCATCGCGTTCGCCTTCGTGCTGAACGCCTCGCTCTCGGCGGCGGGGCGCGAGAAACCCGACTGGTTCCTGCTGATCCTCATGCCCCTGGCCGCGGCCCTGCTGTTCCTCACACCCCGGCTCCAGGCCCGCGCCTTCCTCAAGCTCGCCGCCCACAACGGCGCGTTCCGCGCGACCGTGTCGGACGCCGGGGTGACGGTGGCCAACGACAACAGCACGACGTCGGTCAACTGGTCGGCGCAGCCCCGCTACCGGGAGACGGCGGACGCCTTCATCACCTACAGCGACGACAAGAACGCCTCCTGCTTCACGGTGCTGCCCAAGCGGGGCCTCACGGCCCCCGCCGACACCGACCGGCTGCGCGCGATCCTCGACCGGCACCTCGCGCGCGCGTAGCTCAGCAGCCCCCCGCGCAGTCCGCGCAGGTGCCGAAGATCTCCACGGTGTGGGCCACGTTCACGTACCCGTGCTCGGCGGCGATGGCCTCGGCCCACTTCTCGACGGCGGGCCCCTCCACCTCCACCGCCTTGCCGCAGACCCGGCAGACGAGATGGTGGTGGTGGTCGCCCGAGGAGCAGCGCCGGTACACGGACTCGCCCTCGGACGTGCGCAGCACGTCCACCTCACCGGCGTCGGCGAGGGACTGGAGCGTGCGGTACACCGTGGTGAGGCCGACCGAGTCGCCCTTGTGCTTGAGCATGTCGTGCAGTTCCTGCGCGCTGCGGAACTCCTCGACCTCGTCCAGGGCCGCCGCCACGGCTGCCCGCTGACGGGTCGAGCGGCCCTTCACGGGCGGTCCAGCGGTCGTCACCGGTTGCCTCCTCACCTGTTCGCCTCTGCCGGGCCATTGTGCCAGCCCGGGCTGCGGGCGTTCAGACGCCGACCTCGTCGGCGCTGCCCCGGCCGGCCGGAATCGCGCACTCCGCCGGGTCTCCGGCGGGTGTCCGTGCCGCGGCCGCACGGGCGCGCCGCCGGGCCAGCGGCGCGGCCAGCACGCTCAGCGCGAAGAACGCGGCGATGGTCAGCAGCACGATCGTCGCGCCCGGCGGCACGTACTGGTAGTACGACGTGATCGTGCCCCCGATCGACACCGTCACACCGATCGCCACGGCGATCGCGAAGGTGGCCGCGAAGCTGCGGCTCAACTGCTGGGCGGCGGCCACCGGGACGACCATCAGCGCGGACACCAGCAGCAGCCCCACCACCCGCATCGCGACGGTCACCGTCACGGCCGCGGTGATCGCCGTGAGCAGGTTCAGGGCCCGCACCGGCAGGCCCGTCACCCGCGCGAACTCCTCGTCCTGGCTGACCGCGAACAGCTGCCTGCGCAGGCCGAGGGTCACCACGAGGACGAACGCCGCCAGCACGCAGATCGCGGTCACGTCCGACTCGGACACCGTGGACAGCGAGCCGAAGAGGTACGACATCAGGTTGGCGTTGGAGCCGCCCGGCGCCAGGTTGATCAGCATCACCCCGCCGGCCATCCCGCCGTAGAAGAGCATGGCGAGGGCGATGTCACCGCGGGTGCGGCCGTACCAGCGGATCAGTTCCATCAGGATCGCGCCGAGCACGGAGACGGCCGTGGCCATCCAGACGGGGGAGGTGGAGAGCAGGAAGCCGAGGCCGACGCCGGTCATCGCGACATGGCCGATGCCGTCGCCCATCAGGGCCTGGCGGCGCTGGACCAGGTAGATGCCGACGGCGGGGGCGGTGATGCCGACCAGGACGGCGGCGAGCAGGGCCCGCTGCATGAAGGCGTAGTTCAGGAAGTCCATCAGCTCAGCAGTCCCGTGCGCAGTGGCGTGTGCTCGTCATGGGGGTGGACGTGGTCATGGCCGGGCAGGGCGTGCTGGCCGACGGCGCGCGGCGGTGGGCCGTCGTGCAGGACGCACCCGTCGCGGAGCACGACCGCGCGTTCGATCAGGGGTTCCAGCGGGCCCAGTTCGTGCAGGACGAGCAGGACCGTGGTGCCCTGTTCGACCTGCTCGCGCAGGGTCCGGGCGAGGATCTCCTGGCTGGCCAGGTCGACGCCCGCCATCGGCTCGTCCATGATCAGCAGTTCGGGGCGGGCGACCAGGGCGCGGGCGATCAGCACCCGCTGGTGCTGGCCGCCGGAGAGCGCCTCGACGTTGTCCTTGGCCCGGTCCGCCATCCCGACCAGGCCGAGCGCGTCCCGTACGGCCTCGTGGTCGGCCCTGCGGAAGAGGCCGAAGCGGGTGCGGGAGAGCCGGCCGGCCGACACCACCTCGGTGACGGTGGCGGGGACGCCGCCCGCCGCGGTGGTGCGCTGCGGGACGTAGCCCACCCGCGACCAGTCCCGGAAGGCGCGGCGGGGCGTGCCGAACAGTTCGATCTCGCCGCCGCTCACCGGCACCTGGCCGATGACGGTACGGATCGCGGTGGACTTGCCGGAGCCGTTCGCGCCGAGCAGCGCGACCACCTCACCGCGCCGCACGGTCAGGTCGATGCCCCGCAGCACGGGGCGTGCGCCCAGCTCGGCGGTGACCCCGCGCAGGGATATGACGGGCTCGCCGGTCATCTCGTCTCCCGTCACTTGGCGCCCAGCGCCTGCTGGAGTGCCTTGAGGTTGGCTTCCTGGACGGCGAAGTAGTCCTTGCCGCGGGACTTGCCGGTGATGCCCTCGATCGGGTCGAGGACGTCCGTCTTCAGGCCGGCGTCGGAGGCGATGGTCTTGGCGGTCTTGTCGCTGACCAGCGTCTCGTAGAACACGGTGGTGACGCCGTCGGCCCTGGCCATGGTCTCCAGGTCCTTGACCCGGGCCGCGCTCGGCTCGGACTCGGGGTCGAGGCCGTTGATGGCCTCCTCGGTGAGGCCGTAGCGCTCGGCGAGGTAGCCGAAGGCGGCGTGGGTGGTGATGAAGACCTTGGACTTCGTGTCCGCGAGACCGTTCTTGAACTGCGTGTTCAGCTCGTCCAGCTTCTTGACCAGGGCCGCGGTGTTCTTGCGGTAGTCGGCCGCGTGGTCCGGGTCGGCCTTCTCGAAGGCCTTGCCCACGCCCTCGGCGACCTGGGCGTAGCGCACCGGGTCCAGCCAGATGTGCGGGTCCTCGCCGGCCAGTTCCTCGTTCTTCGAGGTGTCGTGGGAGGCCGCGTGGCCGCCGACCTCGTTGCCGTGCTTCTCCAGGGTGGTCAGGGAGGCCGCGTCGATCTTGGTCTTGACGGACGACTGGGCGACCGCGTTGTCGACGGAGGGCTGGAGGTTCTTGAGGTAGAGGACCGCGTCGGACTTCTCGATCCCGACGATCTGCTTCGGGCTGATCTCCAGGTCGTGCGGTTCCTGGCCGGGCGAGGTGAGGCTGGTGACGTGGACGTGGCTGCCGCCGATCTGATCGGCGAGGTAGGCCATCGGGTAGAACGACGCGACGACGTCGAACTTGCCGGTCTGGGCCGCCGTGGCGTCGCCGCCGCAGGCCGTGAGGGTGGCTATGCCGAGTGCGGTGACGGTGGTCGCGGCGGCCGCGGATATCAGGCCTCGTCGTACGTTCATGAGAGTCATTTTCAACAAACATGGAAACCGTTGTCAACAAGCCCCGGTGAGAGGCCGGTAAGCCCCGGTGAGAGGCCGGTAAAGGGGATCCGATTTGGTCGAGGGGGAGCCCCCGCCGGTACGCTGAAGCATTCGCTCTGAAGCGTCTCGCTTCGTCGCCCGTCGTCGTAATGAAGAGAGCACCGTGGCCGCCGACAAGATCGACACCATCGTCAGCCTGAGCAAGCGCCGAGGCTTCGTATTCCCGTGCAGTGAGATCTACGGCGGCCAGCGCGCCGCCTGGGACTACGGGCCGCTGGGTGTCGAGCTCAAGGAGAACCTGAAGCGCCAGTGGTGGCGCTACATGGTGACGTCCCGCGAGGACGTGGTCGGCATTGACTCGTCCGTCATCCTGGCCCCCGAGGTCTGGGTGGCCTCCGGTCACGTCGCCACCTTCACGGACCCGCTGACCGAGTGCACCGCGTGTCACAAGCGGTTCCGCGCGGACCACCTGGAGGAGGCCTACGAGGCCAAGCACGGCCGCCTGCCGGAGAACGGCCTGGCGGACGTGAACTGCCCGAACTGCGGCAACAAGGGCCAGTTCACCGAGCCCAAGCAGTTCTCCGGCCTGCTCTCCACCCACCTCGGCCCGACCCAGGACAGCGGCTCCGTCGCCTACCTGCGTCCGGAGACCGCGCAGGGCATCTTCACCAACTTCGCCCAGGTGCAGACCACCTCGCGCCGCAAGCCGCCGTTCGGCATCGCGCAGATGGGCAAGTCCTTCCGCAACGAGATCACGCCCGGCAACTTCATCTTCCGCACCCGCGAGTTCGAGCAGATGGAGATGGAGTTCTTCGTCAAGCCGGGCGAGGACGAGAAGTGGCAGGAGTACTGGATGGAGCAGCGCTGGAACTGGTACACCGGCCTGGGCCTGCGCGAGGAGAACATGCGGTGGTACGAGCACCCGAAGGAGAAGCTCTCCCACTACTCCAAGCGCACCGCTGACATCGAGTACCGCTTCCAGTTCGGCGGCAACGAGTGGGGCGAGCTGGAGGGTGTCGCCAACCGCACCGACTACGACCTCGGCGCCCACTCCAAGGCCTCCGGCCAGGACCTCTCCTACTTCGACCAGGAGGCCGGGGAGCGCTGGACGCCGTACGTCATCGAGCCGGCGGCCGGTGTCGGCCGGGCGATGCTCGCCTTCCTGCTCGACGCCTACGTCGAGGACGAGGCGCCGAACGCCAAGGGCAAGCTGGAGAAGCGCACGGTGCTCCGCCTGGACCACCGCCTGGCCCCGGTGAAGGTCGCGGTGCTCCCGCTGTCCCGCAACCCGGAGCTCTCGCCCAAGGCCAAGGGTCTCGCGCAGGCGCTGCGGCAGAACTGGAACATCGAGTTCGACGACGCGGGCGCCATCGGCCGCCGCTACCGCCGCCAGGACGAGATCGGCACGCCGTACTGCGTCACCGTCGACTTCGACACGCTCGAGGACAACGCGGTGACGGTGCGTGAGCGCGACACGATGAAGCAGGAGCGGGTTTCGCTGGACCAGATCGAGGGCTACCTCGCGGGGCGTCTCGTCGGGTGCTAGGCGTCTGAGCGGGTCGGCGTCCGCCCGGCTCGTGCGAGAGCCGGCTGCGGGTTGTCCGTGGCTGGTCGCGCCCACGCGGCGGTAGCCGCATGTTCGATAAATCCCCGCGCCCCTAGGGGGCGCGGGGATTCGGCGTTCATATGTCCAGGTCCACGTAGAGTGCCGCGTGGTCCGATGCCTCGGTGAGCTTCGAATTCACGGTGTCGAAGGACTTGATGCCGTCCGCGTGGATGCCGCGGGTCTCCAGGCCGACGTGCTGGACCTCGGGCCAGAGCGACGGCGGGAGCAGGATGTAGTCGAGCTTGTCGTCCTCTCTGCTGCACTTCCCGTGAGTGCCGGGCAGTCCGCGATAGGCGCGGTGGCTCATCACGTCACGCAGGCCGGTCTCCCCGAGCTCCACGGCCGGCGCGCTGTTCGGGTCGTCGTTGAGGTCCCCGGCGACCACGACGTGCGGGGTGCGCTCCAGCGCGGCACGGTAGATCTCCGCGACCCGCCGCGCCTGGGCCAGCCGCAGCTCCGGGTCGTCACGGAACTTGCTCTTGAAGTGGTTGCCGAGGACCACGAGAGGCGATCCGTCGAGCTGGATCTCGAACTCCGGGCAGTCCCGGCTGAAGAGGCGTTCGTCGGGGCGGTCCTGGCGGGTGTCGAAGACATGGGTCCGGACGGACGTGATCGGGTGCCTGCTGAGGATCCCGATGTCGATGCCCCGGGGGTCGTTGCCGTCGATGAGCAGGTTGTACGGGTAGGGCCGCCTGCCCAGAGCCCCCTGCAGGACCTGTGTGTTGAAGCGCTCCAGGGCGAGCCGGTCCTCGACCTCCACGGTCAGCAGGATGTCCGCGTCGACCTCGGAGACCACCCGGCCGGTGTTCCGCACCATCGTCATGTCGAGGTCGTCCTGCCCCAGTTCGGCCCATCCGGTCCACGAGTCCCGGCCGGTGGCGGTGATGTCCTCGAAGGTCCGCAACGGCTTGGCCGAGTCGAAGAGCCCGGTGTCCTTCCCCGGGCGGGACTGGTTGACGGTGATCGGCGGCGGGCCCTTCGGGTCCGGGTGTTCGGGGTCGTCGATCTTGTCGGCCCGGTACGTGGTGATGATCCGTACCATCTCCTCCTTGTCGGCCTTCATGTACACCGGCTTGTCGAGGAGGGCGACCAACTCGGCGAAGTCCGTGAGGACTTGCTCCCGCTCGGCCGGTTTCTCCAGACGGAAGGCCGTGGGCCGGCGGAAGAGGTTCTCCATGTTGAACGTGGCGATCCGGATGGTCATGGCGCCTCCTCGGCGGCGCGAGAGCATCGCGCGGCACGGCCGACGGCAGGCGCCGCCGCTGACTGCTCGTCGGCACTTCCATTCTCGGAGCCCGGCCGGGCCCTGTCGAACGGAGGAGCCGGGCCGTCGCCGGCTCCTCCGGTGCCGGCCGGGTGCCGGCTTCAGCGGCCCTGCAACGCCTTCACGTTGTCGCCGAACGTCCAGTTCTTCGAGCCGTCCCAGTTGACCGACCAGGTCATCAGGCCCTTGAGGGAGGTGCCGTAGTGCCTCCAGGCCTGGGAGACCAGGGACGGTGCCATGTAGCCGCCGCCCGCGCCCGACTGTGCGGGCAGCCCCGGGACCTGCTTGTCGTACGGCACCTTGATCGTCGTACCCTGCACGACCAGGCCCTTGTTGAGGCAGTCGGTCTGAGCGGTGAAGCCGGCCACCGTGCCCGCCGCGTACGAGTCGCCGGCGCAGCCGTACATGCTGCCGTTGTAGTACTGCATGTTGAGCCACCACAGACGGCCGTTGTCGGCGTACTTCTTGACGATCGGCAGGTAGGCGCCCCAGATCGACCCGTACGTGATGCTGCCGCCGGTGACGTAGGCCGTCTCCGGGGCCATCGTCAGGCCGAAGCCGGCCGGCATCCGGGCCAGGACGCCGTCGATGATGCGGACCAGGTTGGCCTGCGAGGTGGAGAGCTGGGTGACGGACCCGCTGCCCACCAGGCCGGTCTCGATGTCGATGTCGATGCCGTCGAAGTTGTACTTCTGGAGGATCGGGACGATCGTCGAGACGAACCTGTCGGCCACGGTGGCGGAGCTGAGGTCGATGCCCGCCGCCGCGCCGCCGATCGACAGCAGGATCGTCTGCCCGGCCGCCTTCGCCGCGCACATCTCCGCGGGTGTCGCCACCTTCACGCCCGCGTCCATGCCGTCCTCCCAGAGGGCGGTGCCGTCCGAACGGATCACGGGGAAGGCCGCGTCGATCACGTTGTAGCCGTGGGCGACGATCCGGGAGTCGGTGATCGGGGTCCAGCCGAACGGCGGGTGGACGCCGTTGGCGGAGCCGTCCCAGTTCTCCCAGTACCCCTGCAGCACCTTGCCCGCGGGGCGGGACCTGAGGGCGCAGGTGTCGGCGGCGGAGGCGGGGGCGGCGGCGGGCAGCTGGGCCAGACAGGCGGTGGCGAGCGCTGCGGCGAGCAGGCTCAGGGCGCGGCGGAGCATGCGGTTCCTCCCGGTGGGGTCGGGGCGGGTCGCTGAGATGTCGTATGCATGACAGTGCGCGTGGTCCAGACCTCCCGTCAATAGGTCTGGACCATTCCGTGGGGTTCGCGTCGCCTCGTCGCACCGGGCGGGGTGCTGGATGCTTGGAATGACAGATATTGAAATCTGTCAGCTGTCATGCCAGAGTGGAGCCATGACGACGCACACCCACACCCTCGGCACCACCGGCCCCCAGGTCTCCGCCCTCGGCCTCGGCTGCATGGGCATGTCCGCGCTGTACGGCGAGGCCGACCGCGCCGAGTCGATCGCCACCATTCACGCGGCCCTCGACGCCGGCGTGACCCTGCTCGACACCGGCGACTTCTACGCCATGGGCCACAACGAGATGCTGATCGGCGAGGCCCTGCGCGGCGCCCCCGCCGCCCACCGCGAACAGGCCCTGCTCAGCGTGAAGTTCGGCGCGCTGCGTGGCCCGGAGGGCAGCTGGCTCGGCTACGACGGCCGCCCGGCCGCGGTGAAGAACTTCGCCGCCTACTCCCTCCAGCGCCTCGGCGTCGACCACATCGACGTCTACCGGATCGCCCGCGTCGACCCGGACGTGCCGATCGAGGAGACGGTCGGCGCCATCAAGGAACTGGTCGACGCCGGGTACGTCCGGCACATCGGGCTCAGCGAGGCCAGCGCCGAGAACATCCGGCGGGCCGCCGCCACCGCGCCGATCTCCGACCTCCAGGTCGAGTACGCGATCATCACCCGGGACATCGAGCGGGAGATCCTGCCGACCACCCGTGAACTGGGCATCGGCATCACGGCGTACGGCGTGCTGTCCCGGGGGCTGATCTCCGGCCACTTCACCCGTGACCGGCAGTTCGGCGCCGGCGACTTCCGGGCCCACTCGCCCCGCTTCCAGGGCGACAACCTCCAGCACAACCTCGACCTGGTCGAGGCGCTGCGCAAGATCGCCGACGAGAAGGGCGTGACGGTCGCGCAGATCGCCATCGCCTGGGTGCTCTCCCGTGGCGCCCAGCACGGCCACGACATCGTGCCGCTCGTCGGCGCCCGCACCCGCGAACGGCTCTCCGAGTCGCTGGGCGCCCTGGACGTCACCCTGGACGCGGCCGACCTGACGGCGATCGAGGAGGCCGTCCCGGCGGACGCGGCGGCCGGCACCCGCTACCCGGCCGTGCAGATGGCCACCCTGGGCACCGAGCAGTGATCACGGCTCCGGGCAGCGCGAACCACCGTCCGGGTACCGTCTAGGTCATGGCAGCCACGTCCCCGCCCCCGACCCTCACCGCCGAACGCATCCTCGAGGCGACCGAGGAGGTGCTGCGCCGGCACGGTCCGGCCAAGGCCACCGTGGTCGACGTGGCCCGCGCCCTCGGTGTCAGCCACGGCACCGTCTACCGGCACTTCCGCACCAAGGCGGCGCTGCGCGAGGCGGTGACCAAGCGGTGGCTGGACCGCACCTCTGCCGCGCTGTCCGGCATCGTGGCCGAGGACCGGGCCGCCGAGGACCGGCTGCGGGCCTGGCTCGCGGCACTGTTCGAGGCGAAGCGGCGCAAGGCGGGCGACGACCCCGAACTGTTCGCCACCTACATGGTGCTGGTCGACGAGAACGGCCCGGCGGTCACCGGCCACATCGCCGACCTGACCGGCCAGCTGACCCGGATCATCGCGGACGGGACCGCGTCGGGCACCTTCACCGTGTCCGACCCGGCCGCCGCGGCCCGCGCCGTGTTCCAGGCCACCGGCCGCTTCCACGACCCGGGCTACGCGCGCGAGTGGGAGCGGCCGGAGGCCGACGCGGACTTCACGTCCCTGGTGGACCTCCTGGTCCGCGGCCTCCACTGACGCCGCCCGGCCTACGACGTCACCCGCCAGAAGTCCCGCATCACCTGGAGCGGCGCCGGGCCCGTCATGGCCACCTGGGTCAGCAGGACCGTGACCGTGCCGGTGGCCGGGACGATGTGCGCGGTGGTGCCGGTGCCGCCGACCCAGCCGTAGCGGCCGGGCACCGACCACGGGTCGGCCGGGGTGACGTCGACCTGGCCGCCGTACCCCCAGCCCTGCCCCTCCAGGAACAGGCCGGCGGCGTCGCGCTGGGCCGCCGTCAGGTGGTTGGTGGTCATCCGGCTCACCGAGGTGGCGGAGAGCAGCCGCCGGCCGTCCGCGGTGGCACCCGCGTTCAGCAGCAGCCGGCCGAAGGCGAGCCAGTCGTCGGCCGTGGAGACCAGGCCGCCGCCGCCCGAAGGGAACCGCGGCAGGCCGCTGAAGTCGCCGTCCGGGGTGTCGGCCGGCCGCAGGCCGCCGTCCTCGGCGCGGTGGTAGAACGAGGTGAAGCGGTCCCGTTTCGACGCCGGGACCTCGAACGCGGTGTCCCGCATGCCCAGCGGCTCGAAGAGCCGTTCCGCGAGGAAGTCCGGCAGCGTACCGCCCGACACCCGCGCGACCAGGATGCCCTGGAGCGCGGACGCGGTGCCGTACAGCCAGGCCTCGCCCGGCTGGTGCAGCATCGGCACCTCGGCGAGCAGGCCCAGCCAGCTGTCCGGGTCCGGCCACGCCCGGAAGGGGAGGTCGTGCCGCTGCACCGCGAGCAGGGCCTGCGCGGCGGGCAGCGAGAAGTCGCCGGGCAGACCCCAGCCCGCGCGGAAACTCAGCAGGTCCTCGACGGTGACCGGGCGGGCCGCAGGCACCACGTCCTCGACGGGCCCGGCGGGCGTGCGCACCACCATCGGCTTCGCCAGCTCGGGGAGCCACCGCTCCACCGGGTCGTCCAGCCCGACCAGGCCGTCGTCCACCAGCATCAGCACCGCCGCGGCGGTGATCGGCTTGGTGACCGACGCGAGCCGGAAGATCGAGTCCCGGGCCATCGGCGCGGAGCCCGCCACATCCGTGGTGCCGACGGCCACGGCCTCCACGTCGTCGCCGCGGGCGACGAGCCCGACGGCTCCGGGAACGGTGCCGTCGTCGACGTACCGGCGCAGGGTGGCGTGCAGCGGGGTCGGGGTCATCTGTGGTCCCTCCGGTGGGTGCGGTCGTGGGTACGACTGCCGCCCCGGCGGAAACTCATCGGGAGGGCTCGGCCCCCGCCGGGTCCACGGTGGCCTGGTGGGCCTCCGCCAGATGCTCCTCGGCCTTCAGCCAGGGCAGGAACTGCGCGCCCTTGCGCCAGCCGCAGGTGCCGCACTCGATCGTGCGCTGCACACCCGTGCGCCGCACCCGGACCACGTGCTCCCGGCCGTGCTGGTCCCAGCGTCTGACCTTGCTCTCGTCGTTCTGCGACATGACGCCTCCGGAGTCCCTGCCCGATCTGCTGTTCGGCACGTGTCGACGGGAGGAGTGTGCAGCAAGACCAACATCAACGGGGACGTCTTCACCGGGTTTTGCCGAGCACGCCCCCGGTGTTAACGCGAACTCGACGGGCGTCGCACCCCGTTCACACGGCGCTGCCGTGCAGGCCGGAGCGCCGGAACCGGGCACACGGTGGGTGTCGCCGGGGTCACGCTCCGGTCGCCGTCCCAACCACCGGATCATGAGCCGGACTTGGTCTACCGACGGAAACCCTGGACACGGCATTGACCCTGGCTCAAGATGAAAGCGACCTTGTGAAGCGGCCACCGGCACGGAGAGGCGATGCTGCCGGATCCTCAACGTTTCCTGGCCGTTGCCGGCCGCCGGATCGCGCGCGCCGAGGGCGCGGCCCAGGTCGTCCGCGAGCTGTGCCGGTCGGTCGTCCCCGAACTGGCGGACGGCGTGGTCGTCTACCTGGAGGACGGCCGGCAGGACCACTCCGAACCGCTGCGGCTGCGGCTGGACGGGGCGCCGGCCGAACTCGGCGGCGCCATGGGCGGGGTGCCCCCGGACACCGCGTCGGTGCCGCCCGACGGCGTGCTGGCCCGGCTGCTGCGGTGCGGCAGAACACGCGGCGCCGGCCCGGCCGGCACCGAGACCGAGACCGACGAGGCGCTGCGCGAGCTGCTGGGGAAGGCACCCCGGCTCCCGCAGGGCAACCGGGTCCTGCTCGCCCCGCTGCGCGCACCCGACGCCGTCGTGGGCGTGGCGGTGTTCCTGCGTCGCCCGGACCGGGAGGACTTCGTGGATGACGACATCGCCCTGGCGGACGCCCTCGCGGCGCAGGCCGCGCTCGGGGTCCGCGAGGCCACCGCGATCCCGCAGGTGAGGCCCGCCACCGCGCTGAAGGCACCGGACGAGGACCGCCTCCGCTACGTCGGCGCCGCCACCCGGCGGATCGCCCGCGGCTTCGACACCGACGAGATCGTGCTCGGCCTGTGCCGGGCCGCCGTGCCCACGTACTCCGACGCGGCCCTCGTCTATCTGCGCGACCCGCTCCCGGTCGGCGACGAACGCCCCACCGGCCCCGCCGTGCTGCGGCTGCGCCGCACCGACCGGATGAAGGGCCCCGGCGCCGAGGGCCTGGTCTGGCCGGAGACCGTGGACGACGAGCAGGACGACCTGGACGCCTCCGACTGGAGCGAGGTGGTACCCGGCGGTGCCCTCGCCGAGGTCCTGCGCGGGGTCCGCCCGGTGTTCGCCGACAACTCACCGACCCGCGCCGCGCTCAGCGAACTCGTCGGCGAGGAGAGCGCGTTGAACGGCTGGGCCGGCACGCACGCGATCCTCGCCCCGCTGCGCGGCCGCCGCCGGGTCACCGGCGCGGTGGTCTTCCTGCGCCGCCCGGAACGCCCCGCGTTCGAGCCCGCCGACCTGCTGGTCGCCGCCCAGCTGGCCACCCACACCGCGCTCGGCGTCGACAAGGCCGTGCTGTACAGCCGGGAGGCCTTCATCGCCGACCGGCTACAGCGCGCGATGCTCCCGCACAGTCTGCCCCGCCCCACCGGCGTCCGGCTCGCGGTCCGCTACCTGCCCGCCGCCGAGACCGCACGCGTCGGCGGCGACTGGTACGACGCGATCCCGCTGCCCGGCAGCCGGGTGGCACTGGTCGTCGGGGACGTCATGGGGCACTCCATGACCTCGGCCGCCGTCATGGGCCAGCTGCGCACCACCGCGCTCACCCTGGCCGGCCTCGACCTGCCCCCGCAGGAGGTCCTGCACCACCTCGACGAACAGGCCCAGCGCCTCGGCACCGACCGCATGGCGACCTGCCTGTACGTCGTCTACGACCCGGTCTCGCACCGCATCACGGTCGCCAACGCCGGTCATCCGCCGCCCATCCTGCTGCACCCCGGCGGCAAGACCGAGGTCCTCGCGGTGCCGCCGGGCGCCCCGATCGGCGTCGGCGGCATCGACTTCGAGGCGGTGGAGCTGGAGGCGCCCGCCGGGGCCACCCTGCTCCTCTACACCGACGGACTGGTGGAGTCCCGGCTGCGCGACGTGTGGACCGGTATCGAGCAGCTGCGCGAAAAGCTGGCCGCCACCGCCCAGTTGACCGGCCCCGACCGGCCGCCGCCGCTCGAGGCGCTGTGCGACGAAGTGCTCGACATGCTCGGCCCGGGCGACCGGGACGACGACATCGCGCTGCTCGCCGCCCGCTTCGACGGCATCGCGCCCAGCGACGTCGCGTACTGGACCCTGGACCCGGACAACGCCGCCCCCGGCCGGGCCCGCCGGCTCACCCGGCAGGCGCTCGCCACCTGGGACCTGGACGACCTCACCGACACCGCCGAACTGCTGGTCAGCGAGATCGTCACCAACGCCGTACGGCACGCCTCCCGTCCGATCGGCCTGCGGCTGCTGCGCACCGAGGTGCTGCGCTGCGAGGTCGGCGACGACGTGCCGCAGCTGCCGCGGCTGCGCCGGGCCTCGCCCGACGAGGAGCACGGCCGCGGCCTGTACCTGGTGAACCGCCTGGCCAGGCGCTGGGGCACCACCCGGCTGGGCACCGGCAAGAACGTCTGGTTCGAACTGGGCGGCCCAGCGAACTGAGGGCGGCGGGCGGTGCGGGGTCAGGACACCGGTCGGGGGAGCCGCAGGCTGAGGAGCCCTGTCAGCACCACCAGGCCCAGCTGTACCAGCAGGGTGATGACCAGGGCGTCCCGCACACCCTGCTGCGGGACCAGGGAGAGGAACAGGGTGCCCAGGGTGGCCACGCCGAGGGCGAGCGCGGACTGCTGGGTGGTGACCATCACCCCGCTGCCCACCCCGGCCCGCTCCGGCGGCACCTCGGACATCACCAGCCGCAGCACGTTGGGGAGTTGCAGGGCCTGACCGGCACCGGCGACCGTCACCCCCGGAAGCAGTCCGGCGAAGTCCAGGTGCGGCCAGTCCCGCCAGGCGGCCAGCACGATGAGGGCGACGCCGATCCCCTGGAGCACCGAACCGGCGGTCACCACCCGGCTGCCGAACCGGGCGATCAGACGCGGCCCGGCGAGCGAGACGAACAGGAAGGCGACGGCCATCGGCGCGAGCGCCATCCCCGCCGCCACCGGTCCCAGCCGCTCCCCGCTCTGGAGGGCAACGGCGATCACGAACATGAACCCGCTGAACCCGATCGAGAACGGCAGCATCAGCACCAGGCCCCGGCGCAGCGAGGCGAGTTCGAACAGGCTCGGCGGCACCAGCGGGGTGCGGCCCGCGCGGTCGGCGCGGCGCTCCACGGCGTAGAAGGCGGCGGCCGCGCCCGGGAACGCGGCCAGCGACAGCCAGGTCCACAGCGGCCAGCCCGCCGCCCGGCCCTCGGTGAGCGGGGCGAGGAGGGTGAGCAGGGCGATGGCGAGCAGCACGGTCCCGGGTCCGTCGACGGGCTCGGGCCGCTGCGACCGGGTCTCCGGCACGAACCGCGTCCCGAGCACCAGCCCGGCGATCACGACCGGCACGTTGACGAGGAACACGGAACGCCAGCCGGTGCCCCAGAGGTCGGCGGCGACCAGCACCCCGCCGAGTATCTGCCCGGCCACCATGGACAGGCCGGCGGTGGCGCCGTACAGGCTCATGGCCCTGGCGCGGCGGCCACCGCTGGTGGCGGCCTGGATGGTGGCGAGGACCTGCGGAAGCATCGCGGCGGCCGCGGCGCCCTGGGCGACCCGGGCGGCCACCAGCGACCAGGCGCCGGGTGCGAGTCCGCAGGCCAGCGAGGTCAGCCCGAACGCGGCCATGCCGGCGAGGAAGAGCCGGCGGCGCCCGAACAGGTCACCGAGCCGGCCGCCGAGCACCAGCAGGACGGCGTAGGCGACGCCGTACCCGGCGACCACCAGTTCCAGGACGGCCTCGCCCGCGTGCAGGTCGGTTCCGATGGTGGGCAGGGCGACGTTGACGATGAAGAAGTCGACGAGCGGCAGGGCCGCGGCCAGCAGCACGGTGAACAGGCCGGGCCCGCCGAGCGCCGGGGGCGCGGCAGGGGACCGCAGGGTCTGAGCGGTGACGGTGTCGGTCATGGCACCGAGCCTGCGGTGCCGCTCAGCCTGGTACCAGAGTCTTCTTGTCCTGGTACAAGAAGTACCTGGCAACAGGATCCGCGGGACGGCACTCTGGAGTCATGACGACCACGACCGGCTCGACGACCACGACCGGGACGGCAGCCGCGAGCGGGGCGACGACCAAGACCGGGACGGCAGCCACGACCACGCCCGGGACGGCTGCCGCGCGCGGGACGGCCGCCAGGGCCGGGACGGCGCCCCTGTCCGCGGCCGGGGGCGCGGCCGTCCGGCGCCATGAACTGGCCGCGTTCCTGCGCAACCGCCGTGAGCGGATCGCCCCGGAACAGGTGGGCCTGCCGCGCGGCACCCGCCGCCGCACCCCCGGCCTTCGCCGCGAGGAGGTCGCCCAGCTCTCGGCGGTCGGCGTCACCTGGTACACCTGGCTGGAACAGGCCCGGGACATCCAGGTCTCCGTCCAGGTCCTGGACGCCCTGGCCCGCACCCTGCGGCTCGACGCGAGCGAGCGCGCCCACCTCTTCCAGCTGGCCGCCGCCGTCGACCCGACCCCGGCCTCGCGCTGCCCGACCATCACCCCGGCCCTGAGCGAGATGCTGCGCGCCCTGGAACCCATCCCGGCCTGCATCCAGAACAGCCGCTACGACATCCTCGACCACAACCGCACCTACGCCCGGCTGATGGGCGACCTGGACGCGGTCCCGCCCGAGGACCGCAACTCCATGATCCTCGCCTACACCCACCCGGAGTGGCGGCGGTCGATCGTCCACCTGGAGGAGACCCGGCGCTTCATGGCCGCCAAACTCCGCGCGGCCATGGCCGGCCACCTCGGCGAGCCGGCCTGGAAGATGCTGGTCAAACGGCTGACGACGGAGTCCCCGGAGTTCCGCGACATCTGGGAGCGGTACGAGGTGATGGCCGTGCCCAACACCAAGACGAAGCAGTTCCTCAACCCGTACGTCGGCCTGCTCACCATGGACCACACGGATCTGTGGCTGAACCCGGAGTCCGGGGCCCGGATGGTCACCTACGTCCCGGTGGACGAGGAGTCACGGGAACGGCTGGCGCGGCTGGACGAGCTGACGGCGGCCGAGCTGACGGCGGCCGTCGAACAGGGTTGAGTACGGGTACTCAGGACAGCGCACGGCCGTTCGAACCACCATGCGGGGAGGGGACGGAACGTCGCGACCACAGGGGGCTACCGATGGGACCTGGCCTTGTCCGCACGCTGCTACGGCTGACGATCGGCAACCGGGTGTCGGTGGCCTACCTGGTCCTGGTCGCCTTCGTCATCGCCAAGGCCATGGCCGACCCCGTCGCCTCGGGGGACCCGGCCTCCGCGTGGCCCTGGCCGCCGCTGGTCACCTTCCCCGCTTTCCTGCTCGTCGGGGCGCTGAGCCGGACGGCGTGGGGCCCGGCGGAGATGCCGAACTGGTACTTCGTCGCCACGGTCGTCGTGTCCGCCCTGCTCCAGGCCCTCGCCCTGGGCGCCCTCCACCAGGCGGTCAGGACCCGCCACCAGCGGATGACCAGTTCCTGCTGACGCCCCCGGCCGGGGTCAGACCCGGTCCCCGGCGCCCACCGGCTGCCGGATCTCCGCCGACTCCAGGCGCCGAGCGGTCCGCTCGGCCGTGCCGCGTGCCCAGCTGCCGTTGGTCAGGGCGCCCAGGACCAGGACCACGAGGCCACAGGCGGCGAGGACCCACCAGCCGGGCCGCGCGGCGGCCACGAAGCTCGCGCGGTACGACGAGGCGCTGATCCCCGAGGCCAGCACCGCGCCGATGACCGCCACGCCCAGGGTCTGGCCCAGCTGCCGGCTGGTCGAGGCGACCGCCGCCGCCACCCCCGCCTGGGACCTCGGCATTCCCGAGACCGCGGTGTTGGTGATGGGGGCGTTCACGAAGCCGAAGCCGATGCCGAACAGGATGTAGCCGGGGATCAGGGTGGCGTTCGAGGTCTCCGCCTCGAACGCGGCGAACAGCACCGCGCTCGCCGTCATCGCCACCCCGGCGACCACCAGCGGCAGGCGGGGGCCGCGGCTGCCGACCAGGCGGCCCGACAGCGGTGCGCACAGGAACATCGGGACCGCCATCGGCAGCATCCACAGGCCCGCGTGCAGGGCGTCCAGGCCGCGCACGTTCTGCAGGTACAGCGTGGACAGGAACAGGAAGCCGCCGAGCGAGGCGAACGCGCTGATCGCGATCAGCGTGGCCCCGCTGAACGGCGCCGAGCGGAAGAAGCGCAGGTCGATGAGGGGCTGGTCGCGCCTCGGTTCGTACCAGAGCAGTCCGAGCAGGGCGGCCAGGGCGACCACGGCGAAGGGGACCACGGTGGCCGCGCCCGCCGTCGGCGCCTCGATGATCGAGTACGTCAGCGCACCGAACAGGGCGATGACCAGCACCTGGCCGACCGGGTCGGGGCGGCGGGCCTTCGGCGCCCGGGACTCCGGCACGAAGCGCAGCGTCAGCAGCAGCGCCGCCAGACCCACCGGGAGGTTGACCCAGAAGATCGCGCGCCAGCCGACCGACTCCACCAGCAGACCGCCGACCAGCGGTCCCGCGGCCATGGATATGCCGACCACCGCACCCCACACGCCGATCGCGCGGGCCCGCTCGCGCGGGTCGGTGAAGGTGTTGGTGATGATCGACATGGCGACGGGGTTGAGCATCGAGCCGCCCACCGCCTGGATCATGCGGAACGCGATCAGCGACTCCAGGTTCGGCGCGAGCGAGCAGAGCAGCGAGCCGATCGAAAAGACCACCAGGCCGGTCATGAAGACCTTCTTGCGCCCGACCCGGTCGCCGGTGGAGCCCGCGAGCATCAGCAGCGAGGCCAGGACCAGGGTGTACGCGTCGATGGTCCACTGCAGTCCCGCCGTGGAGGCGTGCAGCTCACGCTGCATGGACGGCAGGCCGACGTTCAGGGCGGTGGTGTCGAGACTCACGATCAGCAGGCTCATGCAGCAGATCGCGAGCACGAACATGCGGCGGCGGGGGCTCAGCTCGGGCATGGGTCCCATCGTACGCCCATTTCGATAGTGCGTCTAACTAATGAGTGGTACATGATCATGCCGGAGCACGCCGGCGGGCGGTTGTCCACAGGACCGGCCGAGCACCGCGCGCCGTACGCGACAATGGGGGAATGCCCGAGCCCACGTCGCCGCTCCAGATCGGCCCCCACACTGTTCAGCCGCCGGTCGTCCTGGCCCCCATGGCCGGGATCACCAACGCGCCCTTCCGCACCCTGTGCAGGGAGTTCAGCGGTGGCAAGGGGCTGTTCGTCAGCGAGATGATCACCACCCGGGCGCTGGTCGAGCGCAACGAGAAGACCATGCAGCTGATCCGTTTCGACGCGACCGAGAAGCCGCGCTCGATCCAGCTGTACGGCGTCGACCCGGCCACCGTCGGCAAGGCCGTCCGCATGATCGCGGAGGAGGGCCTGGCCGACCACATCGACCTGAACTTCGGCTGCCCGGTCCCGAAGGTGACGCGCAAGGGCGGCGGCTCGGCCCTGCCCTACAAGCGCAACCTGCTGCGCGCGATCCTGCGCGAGGCCGTCTCCGGCGCGGGGGACCTCCCGGTCACCATGAAGATGCGCAAGGGCATCGACGACGACCACATCACCTACCTCGACGCCGGCCGGATCGCCGTCGAGGAGGGCGTCACCTCGATCGCCCTGCACGGCCGCACCGCCGCCCAGCACTACGGCGGCACCGCCGACTGGGAGGCCATCGCCCGCCTCAAGGAGCACGTCCCGGAGATCCCGGTGCTCGGCAACGGCGACATCTGGTCGGCCGAGGACGCGCTCCGCATGGTCCGCGAGACGGGCTGCGACGGGGTCGTGGTCGGCCGCGGCTGCCTGGGCCGCCCGTGGCTCTTCGCCGACCTGGTCGCCGCCTTCGAGGGCCGCGAGCAGGAGATCCTGAAGCCCGCCCTCCGCGAGGTCGCCGACATCATGGTCCGGCACGCCACCCTGCTCGGCGAGTGGCTCGGCGACGAGTCCAAGGGCGTCGTCGACTTCCGCAAGCACGTCGCCTGGTACCTCAAGGGTTTCGCGGTCGGCAGCGAGATGCGCAAGCGCCTTGCCATCACGTCGTCCCTGGCGGAACTCCGCGCGGGCCTCGACGAACTGGACCTCGACCAGCCCTGGCCCACGGGCGCCGACGGCCCCCGCGGCCGTACGTCCGGCAACAACCGCGTGGTGCTGCCGGACGGCTGGCTGAAGGACCCCTACGACTGCGCGGGCATCACCGAGGACGCCGAACTGGACACCTCCGGCGGCTGAGGCGCCCCGTAAGGGGCGCGAGGAACTGCGCGACCAGCCAGGATGGTGCCGCGGCCGAATGGCGACACTTATCGCGGCTTTCCCGGCTGACCGCTCAGTTCGTCTTCGGGTGCGGTGTGGAACCGTACGCCGCCAGGAACCTGTCGCGGAACGAACTCATCTTCCACACCGGGGCGTCGTGCGCCGGGCGCAGGCCGTCGGTCCAGTTCCAGGAGTCGATCGCGTCAAGGACCTTCGGGTCTTTGGCAACTACCGAGATCGGCACGTCACGGCTGGCGTGGTTGCCGCTGACCCGGGCGATCGGCTGGTGGTCGCCGAGGAAGACCAGGACCGTGTTGTCGTTGCCGTAGCGCTGCAGCCACTGGGTGAGCGCGGTCACCGAGTACTGCACCGACTTGCCGTACTCCTGGCGGGACCTGGTGGTGTCGGCGATGACGTCGGACGCCTTGTTGCCGGCCTTCTGGATGGCGTCGAAGACCGAGCCGTCGCCCAGCTGGTCCCACGGGACCATCTTCGGGATCGGCGCCCACGGCTGGTGGCTGGAGGTCAGGATCAGCAGCGACATCCGGGACTTGCCGTCGGCCGGCTTCTTGCTGTGCACCCGGTCCTGGAACTGCTGGAGCGCGTACTGGTCGGGCATCGTCGACCAGCTGAACTTCGGTCCCTTGTAGCCGAGCTGGAAGGCGTTGTAGACCTTGTCGAGGCCGTAGAAGCTCTGCTCCGGCCAGCCCTTCTGGATGCCCGGCATCACACCGACGGTGTCGAAGTCACCGGTCTTCTGGAACGCCTTCGTCAGGCTCAGGTGGTCGCTGGCCATCACGGTCCGGTACCGCTGCTGGTTGCTGACCCACAGCCCCGACATGGTCGTGGAGTGGCCGAGCCAGCTGCTGCCGCCGTACGTGGCCGACGTCAGCCAGCCGCTCTTCGCCGCGTAGCCGGCCTTCTTCAGCATCGCGGTCTGCGCGTCGAGCGTCTTGTCCACACCGGGTGCCTCGATCGGGTCCTCGATGGCACTGCGGCCGTAGCTCTCGATGAACGTGAAGACGACGTCCTTGCCGCGCAGCGCCGGCACGAGCTGGTCGCCCGGGGTGTTCCCGAAGGCGTCGACCTTGGCGACCTTGCGGAACTCCGCCTCGTCCTTCAGGGTCTGCTGGACGGTCCGCACCTGCGACTTCAGCACCGCGGTCGCCTTCTGCGCGGCGAGCGGCGAGCCGGCGACCGACAGCCCCAGCGCGTTGCAGGTGATCCACACCGTGCCGACGATCAGGGTGGCCCGGGTGGCCTTCGTCCGGACCCGGGTGAGCTGGTTGGAGACCCGGACGGTGGCCAGTGCGACGACCGCGATCAGCAGGAAGATCAGCAGCCCGGCCCCGACGGTGACCGCCAGCTCGACGGTGCCGCCGAGGGTGTCCTTCAGGTAGCCGCGGGCGTCGGGCAGCAGCGACCAGTCCAGGATGATGTTGAAGGGGCGCCCCAGGTAGTCGACGAACCCCATGTTGAAGAAGTCCACGACGGTCAGCGCCCCGACCACCGCGCCGGCGACCGCCGAGAGCACCAGCCGGGGCCGCCGCGGCAGGGCCAGCAGCACGACCGCGCCCATGACCGCCTCGGCCGGTATCCGCACGAACGTGACCGCCTTCAGCCCGCTGAGCGTGTTCGGCATCAGCAGGGAGAGGTAGACGACGAGCGCGCTGACCACGGTGACGGACACGGAAACGGCCTGCGCCCCGCCAGGATGCCCCCTACGCCACCGCTCCCACCCCCGAACCCGCCGCCCCTCCTCCCCGAGACCGACGAAATCGGACGAGCCGACAGAACCGGAGGCGCCGGGAGAACCGGATGAGCCGACGGACCCGGCAGCGCCGGGGGAATCGGGAGCGCCGGGGGAATCGAGGGCGCCGGGGGAGTCGGCGGAACTAGGGGCGCCGGAGGAGTCGGCGGGATCGGGGGCGCCGGGGGAACCGGCGGGGTCGGGGGCGCCGGGGGAGTCGGCGGAACTAGGGGCGCCGGAGGAGTCGGCGGGATCGGGGGCGCCGGSKGAACCGGCGGGGTCGGGGGCGCCGGGGGAGTCGGCGGAAGCGGGGGCGCCAGGGGATTCGGCGGCCCCGCGGGAGTCGGTGGGATCAGGGGGGCCGGAGGAACTGGAGGCGTCTGCGGAGCCGGGGGCGTCGGTGGAAGTGGCGGAAGCGGGCGGGGCAGGAAGGGCTTCGGGCGCGGTGGCCTGTGCGGGCACGGCCGGTTCGCCGGCTGTGGCCGTCTTCGCGGTGGGGGCCCCGGGCGCGGCGTCGGAGCCGGAACCCTCCCGCTCCACGGCCGCGTCCTCGCCCGCGGCTGCCTTCCCTCCGACGGCCTCCCTCTCGACCAGAGCCTCCGCGTCGGGGGCCCCTTCGAAGTCTCCGGTCCCTCCGGTCCCTCCGGCCTCGGCGGTTGTCTCGGGGGTGGCTGACCTGTTCGTGGTCTTGTCGGTCTCAGCTCCGGTGTCCCCGGTCGTGCTTGTTGGCTGGTGTGTGCTCGTGTGCTGAGGCAACCCGGAGGTCCTTCCGTGCGCGACCCGTGAGACGGAACCGGCGGGCCAACGCTGGGGAGGCCTGACCGCGCCGACTTTCCGTACGGCTCACCGAAGACCCCGGTTCAGGCCTTTCGGCAAACACCGGGCAAACACAACGCCCCTACGCACCCCCGACCGCGGTCAGCAGCGCCAGCGGCGCCGCCGCCGACCGGGATTCCCGCACACACGCGTGCGGATACGGCACCGGCTCCGGATGCGTCTCGCGACCGTATCCGGCCAGCACCTCCGGCAGCCGGTGCCCGCCCGCGGTCGCCGCGTCCACCAGCCCGTGCGCCACGGCCCGCGCCTCGTCGTGCAGCCCGTACCGCGCCAGCCCCAGCGCGATCAGCGCGTTGTCGTGCGGCCACACCGATCCCCGGTGATACGACAGCGGGTGGTACGCCGTCTGCCCCGCGGCCAGCGTCCGCACCCCCCACCCCGAGAAGAAGTCCGGCTCCAGCAGCCGCCGCCCGACCTGCTCCCCGTACTCCTTGTCCAGCAGCCCGGACCACAGCAGGTGCCCCGCGTCCGAGGCGAGCGCGTCGACCTGCCGCCCCTCCCCGTCCAGGGCGAGGGCGGGGAACCCGGCCTCCCGCATCCAGAAGTCCTGCTGGAACCGGTCCCGCAGATCGGCGGCCGCCTGTTCGAGGAGTGCCGCGTACGTCTCGTCGTCCCACGCGGTCCGCGCCACCCACGCCGTCCGCCGCAGCGCGTCGTACGCGTACCCCTGGGCTCCCGCCGCCATCACCGTCCCCACCGGCCGGCTGCCGTCGGCGGAACAGATCGCGCCGGGGGAGTCCTTCCAGTTCTGGTTGGCGAGGCCGCCCTTGTCGGCGCGGTAGACGAGGTAGCCGCGCGAGGTCAGCCCGCCGTGGTCCAGCATCCACCCCACGGCCGCGCGCGCATGGCGCTCCAGCCGCCGGGCCGTGGCCAGGTCCCCGGTCTGTTCCGCGTACGCGCCGAGCAGGATCAGGAAGAGCGGGGTCGCGTCGACGGACCCGTAGTAACGCCCGTACGGCACCTGCCCGAAGTGGGCGAGTTCCCCGTGCCGTACCTCGTGGACGATCTTCCCGGGCTGGGCCACGGAGTTCGCGCCGGCCTCGGTCGCCTGGGTGGCGGCCAGGGCGGGCAGGGTGGCCGCGGCCAGCTGGGGGCGGTAGGGCAGGGCGAAGAGGGAGGTGATGAGGGCGTCGCGGCCGAGCAGGGTGAGGAACCAGGGCGCCCCGGCCGACGGGACCCTGAGTTCCTCGCCGTCAGGACCGGTCGCCGGCACCTGGAGCGTGGCGAGGTCGGCGAGTCCTCGCGCGCAGGCCGCCGCGAGCTCCGGCCACCCGGTCGGGAAGGCGACGCCCTCGACGAACTCGCCTTCCTCGCGGACCAGTTGTTCGTTCAGTGCGGCCGGGTCGCGGGGCACCCGCAGTGCCCGCCGGTCACCGTGCGGGCGCCCTATCACCCGGAGGACCAGCTCGGTCGTGCCGTGGGGTGCCAGCTCCAGCGTCCAGACCATGCGCCGCGCGCCGGTCCCGGTCTCCTCCACGCCGTCCGGCGCCGGGTCGGCGGTGATCGTCGTGCAGGACCGCCACTCGCCCCGGCGGTAGCCGAACTCCAGCCCGTCGTCGAGGACCTGACGGGAGCGCACGGCACCGGACTTGGTGTAGGTGCGGTGGTCGGCGCGGAGTTCGAACTGGTCGGTGAAGTCGGCGTCGGCGGTGATCGCGAGCCGGATCGTGGTCGGCACCGGGCGGTTGCTGGTGACCCGTACGGACTCGACGAACGAGCCGTCCCCGACGGCCTGTTCGCGGAAGATCGTGTGTGCGGGCGGCTCCTGGCGGCCGCCGCGCGGGACCAGCACACAGTGCGTGCCGTCCCCGTCGGCGACCGGGCTGAGCACCTCGGGCAGCGCCCCGTCGACCGTCAGCTGCCAGCGGCTGAGGTGCCGGGCGTCCCGTACGAACAACCCGTCCGGGGAGCCGCCGCCCCGGACGCCGCTGATGTCGCCGCGGTCGTCCACGGCGGCGAACGTCTCGCCGTGCACGAGCAGATGATGCCGGTCCGTCATCCCCGGTCCCCTCCTTTGTCACCCAGGTCGAACGTGCCGCAGACCATGAGGACACGTCGTTTTGTCAGCCCTTGTCCATACTTTGACCGTGTCGCGTGTGCCGACTGCCGTGCTCTTCGTCGGGCCGTGCCTGCCGCCCGTGGTGCAGGTCGAGGGCGAGCGCCGCCGTCCAGCTGAAACCGGCCGCACCGCACGCCTCGCCCGTGTGCGGGTCGACGTACTCGGCGAACCCGCTCGCGGCGGCCGTCCGTACGACCGCCTCGGCGAGCGCGTCCGCCCGCGCCCGTTCGCCGTGCTCGCGCAGGCCGCGCTCCAGCAGCCAGCCGGTGTTGAACCAGGCGGGTCCGCGCCAGTAGCGGTGCGGGTCGAAGGCCTCGCCGAGCAGGTCGTAGCTGGGCACCAGCCGGGTGGCGGTGCCGAAGTGCGGGCCGGTCAGGGTCCGTACCAGCGCGGTGGCCGTCTCGCGGGGCAGCTCGGGCAGGAGCAGCGGGACCAGTCCGGAGACCGAGCGCTCGGGGATCAGCCCGCCGCCCCGCAGGTCCCGGCAGAGGAAGATCTCGCGTTCCGGGTCCCACAGCCGGTCCACCAGCGCCGCCGTCAGCCGCTCGGCCCGCGCGTGCCGTGCCGTCCCGGTCGCCCCCAGTTCCCGGGCGATCCGGGCGAGGGCGTGCTCGGAGGCGATGAGCAGCGCGTTGAACGCGGGGTCCTCGACGGCGAACTCCCGTGCGCGGTCGGCGTAGCCGGCGTCCCGGTACTCGGTCGCCAGTCGCACGTACCGCCCGTAGTCCAGGTCGGTCGGCCGGTCCTCCGCCGCGCCGTGGTCGAGGTCGGCGCGGCGGAAGGAGCGGGCCGGCGCCGGGGTGACCCGGGCGAGGGGGGCGTCCCAGCAGGGGCTGTTGTCCATGCCCTGCTCCCAGGGGTGGACCACGCTGACCAGTCCGCCGCCGCCCAGGTCCCGCCGGTGCAGCAGATAGCGGTGCCAGGCGGCGAGCCGCGGGTAGACGCCGGCCAGGAAGGAGCGTGCCCGGGACAGGCCCGGGTCGGCGAGGTGCACCAGCCAGGCGGCCAGCGCGTGCACCGGTGGCTGCACGATCCCGGAGGTCTGTACGGTGCGCGGGGCGCCCGCGGCGCGCCCCGCGGTCGAGGAGCGCCAGAAGTCGGGGCTCGGGAAGTACGCGTCGAGGGGCACGGAGGGGTTGAACACGATGTGCGGGATCCGCCCGTCGCCCCACTGGGCGGCCAGCAGCGTCTCCAGCTCGGTCTGCGCGCGCAGCGGCGACAGGTGCCGCAGCCCGATCGCGACGAACGCCGAGTCCCACGACCACTGGTGCGGATACAGCTGCCGGGAGGGCACGGTCGAGGTGCCGGTCCAGTTCGCGTCGAGCACCCGCGCGGCCGTGACGTGCACGGACGCCGGGCCGTTCGACAGGGCGGGCGGTGGATCGTATGCAATCGCGCGATCGGGCGCGGAGGTGGTGAGCTGGGCAGTGCGATCCACTCGGGACTCCCCGAAGACGTCCGGCCGGCCGGGTTCGGCTGTGGCTACCGTAGGGTTACGTCTATTTAACACGCAAAACTCAATATGTAATGCAAGCTTGAGAAACACAAGGGGGTGCGCATGACCGGACGTCCGGGGAGGACCGGCAGGGGCGGCGGCCAGGCGAGCGCCGGAGAACTGCTCGAACTGGTGCGCAGCGGACGGGCGGTGACGCGAGGTGCGCTCCAGCAGGCGACCGGGCTCTCCCGCGCGACCGTCGGCCAGCGCCTGGACCGGCTGTTCCGTGCCGGCTGGCTGCGCGAGGGCGCCGGCGGCCCGGTCGACTCGCCGCTCGGCGGACGCCCCTCGATCACCCTCGAGTTCGACGACTCGCACGCGGTGGTGCTAGCCGCCGACCTGGAGACCCGGCACGCCCGGGCCGCCGTGCTGACGCTGAGCGGCGAGATCCTCGCCGAGCACTCCGGCACCCTGGTCATCCAGGACGGCCCGGAGGCCGTGCTCCCCGAACTGGGCCACTGGTTCGCCGAGCTGCTGACGAAGACCGGCCACCGCGCCACCGAGGTCTGCGGCATCGGCCTCGCGGTGCCCGGCCCCGTCGACACCGACACCGGCCGGGTCGTGCAGCCCCCGATCATGCCCGGCTGGGACGGCTACGACATACGGGGCCGGCTCGCCAGGGCGTTCACGGAACACGCCGGCGCGCCCGCGGTACCGGTCGTGGTCGACAACGACGCGAACCTGATGGCGTACGGCGAGCAGCGCACCGGGCACCCCGACTGCTCGGCGTTCGTCCTGGTGAAGGTCTCCACCGGCATCGGCGCCGGGGTCGTGGTGGACGGCGTGATCTACCGGGGCGTCGACGGCGGCGCCGGGGACATCGGTCACATCCGGGTGGGCGCCGAGGTGCGGTGCCGCTGCGGTTCGTACGGCTGCCTCGCCGCCGTCGCCAGCGGTGGCGCGGTGGCCCGGCGGCTGGCGGAGGCGGGGGTGCCGGCGGCCTCCGGCTCGGACGTGCGCGACCTGCTCGCCTCCGGCCACCCGGAGGCGGCCGCGCTGGCGCGGGAGGCCGGACGCCAGGTCGGGGACGTGCTGGCGACCGTCGTCACCCTGCTCAACCCCGGCGTGCTGATGATCGCGGGGGATTTGGCGGGCACGCCGTTCCTCACCGGAGTGCGCGAGCTGCTGTACCAGCGGGCGCTGCCCCGCTCCACCGCCCACCTGGACGTCGTCACCTCGCGACTGGAGGAACGGGCGGCGCTGGTGGGTGCCGGGCTGCTGGTCGTGGCGCAGCTGTACGCGCCGGAGCGGGTGGAGGAACGGCTGCTCGCGCTGGGCGTGTGACCGGCGTGTTTCGGTTCCGTTCCGCTGTCCGCATGGTGAACCCGGGCGCTCTGTGGCAGCGTGATTCTCGCCACCCTTGATAAGGGTTGCGCTCAGATGAGCGGATCATGAGCGACTGCACTTCTCCAAGGGGTGGCACCGAGTGCCACCCCTTGATCGTTCATCGATCGAACTCAGACGTGCGGTACAGCCGCTCACATGAGCGAAATAGTGCGGCGCTGAGTGATGATGTGTTCAAGAACTGAAAACACAATCGGCCCCCCGCTTGCCAAGCTTTGACTTTCGATCCACTGGCGGACGACCGGTTACGGGCGCATGACACGCAAGTAGACGTACCCAGACGCCTTCGATCTGGGTATGTTCCTGGCCGTCAGGGCAGCCACCGCGTCCTCGAGGGAGTCGAGACCCGTGTCGGAAAACAAAGAACCCCACGTAGCGAAGTTCGTCTACGACTTCACCGAGGGAAACAAGGACCTCAAGGACCTCCTGGGTGGCAAGGGCGCGAACCTCGCCGAGATGACGAACCTGGGACTCCCCGTTCCCCCCGGCTTCACCATCACGACGGAGGCCTGCAAGGTCTACCTGGACAGCGGCGAGGAGCCCGCGGCACTGCGTGACGAGGTGAGTGCGCACCTCGACGCCCTCGAAGGCCGGATGGGCAAGAAGCTCGGCCAGGCCGACAACCCGCTCCTGGTCTCGGTCCGCTCCGGCGCCAAGTTCTCCATGCCCGGCATGATGGACACGGTCCTGAACATCGGCCTCTCCGACAAGTCCGTCCAGGGCCTGGCCAAGCAGGCCGGCGACGACCGGTTCGCGTGGGACTCCTACCGCCGCCTCATCCAGATGTTCGGCAAGACGGTCCTGGGCGTCGACGGCGAGCTCTTCGAGGAGGCCCTCGACGAGGCGAAGGACGCCAAGAAGGTCACCGTCGACACGGACCTGGAGGCGGCCGACCTCAAGAAGCTCGTCACCAGGTTCAAGAAGATCGTCAAGACCGAGGCCGGCCGGGACTTCCCGCAGGACCCCCGCGAGCAGATGGACCTCGCCATCAAGGCGGTCTTCGAGTCCTGGAACACCGACCGGGCCAAGCTCTACCGCCGCCAGGAGCGCATCCCCGGCGACCTCGGCACCGCCGTCAACGTCTGTTCGATGGTCTTCGGCAACCTCGGCCCCGACTCCGGCACCGGCGTCGCCTTCACCCGTGACCCCGCCTCCGGCCACCAGGGCGTCTACGGCGACTACCTCCAGAACGCCCAGGGCGAGGACGTGGTCGCGGGCATCCGCAACACCGTCCCGCTCGCCGAGCTGGAGCAGATCGACAAGAAGTCGTACGACCAGCTGATGCAGATCATGGAGACGCTGGAGAACCACTACAAGGACCTCTGCGACATCGAGTTCACCATCGAGCGCGGTCAGCTGTGGATGCTCCAGACCCGGGTCGGCAAGCGCACCGCGGGCGCGGCCTTCCGGATCGCCACCCAGCTGGTCGACCAGGGCCTGATCGACGAGACCGAGGCCCTCCAGCGCGTCACCGGCGCCCAGCTCGCCCAGCTGATGTTCCCGCGCTTCGACGAGCAGGCGAAGGCCCAGCAGGTCGGCCGGGGCATCGCGGCCTCGCCGGGCGCGGCCGTGGGCAAGGCGGTCTTCGACTCGTACACCGCCGTGAAGTGGTCCCGCTCGGGCGAGAAGGTCATCCTGGTCCGCCGGGAGACCAACCCCGACGACCTCGACGGCATGATCGCCGCGGAGGGCATCCTCACCTCCCGCGGCGGCAAGACCTCCCACGCGGCCGTCGTCGCCCGCGGCATGGGCAAGACCTGTGTGTGCGGCGCGGAGGACCTGGAGGTCGACACCAAGCGCCGCCGGATGACGGTCCCGGGCGGCCACGTGGTCGAGGAGGGCGACGTCATCTCCATCGACGGCTCGTCCGGCAAGGTCTACCTGGGCGAGGTCCCGGTCGTCCCGTCCCCCGTCGTGGAGTACTTCGAGGGCCGGATGCACGCGGGCGCCCAGGACGCCGACGAACTCGTGGAGGCCGTCCACCGCATCATGGCCTTCGCCGACCGCAAGCGCCGGCTGCGGGTGCGCGCCAACGCCGACAACGCCGAGGACGCGCTGCGCGCCCGCCGGTTCGGCGCCCAGGGCATCGGCCTGTGCCGCACCGAGCACATGTTCCTCGGCGACCGCCGTGAGATGGTCGAACGCCTGATCCTGGCGGACACCCAGGAGGACCGCGAGGAGGCGCTGAGCGCCCTGCTCCCGCTCCAGAAGAAGGACTTCGTCGAACTCTTCTCGGCGATGGACGGCCTTCCGGTGACGGTCCGCCTGCTCGACCCGCCGCTGCACGAGTTCCTCCCGGACATCACGGAGCTCTCGGTCCGGGTGGCCCTCGCGGAGTCCCGCCAGGAACCCCACGAGAACGAACTCCGCCTGCTCCAGGCCGTCCACCGCCTGCACGAGCAGAACCCGATGCTGGGCCTGCGCGGCGTACGCCTCGGCCTGGTCATCCCCGGCCTGTTCACGATGCAGGTCCGCGCGATCGCCGAGGCCGCCGCCGAGCGCAAGAACGCCAAGGGCGACCCGCGCGCCGAGATCATGATCCCGCTGGTCGGCACGGTCCAGGAGCTGGAGATCGTCCGCGAGGAGGCCGACCAGGTCATCGCGGAGGTCGAGGCGGCGACGGGCACCAGCCTGAAGCTCTCCATCGGCACGATGATCGAACTCCCGCGGGCGGCCCTGACGGCCGGTCAGATCGCCGAGGCCGCGCAGTTCTTCTCCTTCGGCACCAACGACCTGACCCAGACGGTCTGGGGCTTCAGCCGCGACGACGTCGAGGCCTCCTTCTTCACGGCCTACCTGGAGAAGGGCATCTTCGGAGTCTCCCCCTTCGAGACGATCGACCGGGACGGCGTCGGCTCCCTGGTCGCGGCGGCGGCGAAGGCGGGCCGCGCCACCCGCCCCGACCTCAAGCTGGGCGTCTGCGGCGAACACGGCGGCGACCCCGAGTCCGTCCACTTCTTCCACGAGGTGGGCCTCGACTACGTCTCCTGCTCCCCGTTCCGCATCCCGGTGGCCCGCCTCGAAGCGGGCCGGGCGGCGACGCAGTCGGCGGGCAGCGACCACCGCTGAGGCCCCACGGCCTCCTCCGAACCCCGGGTCCGTCGTCCGTCCCCGACCCTCAAGACCGATGGACGACGGCCCCGGCACGCAAAAGAGGGGCGGCACCCTGTGCGGGGGTGCCGCCCCTTGGCGCATCAACTGTGGGGACTGTCAGGCCAAGCCGCTGACCAGGCAAAATACCCACCGCGAACTCGACCACCGTGCCGTCTGCCGTGTACTGGACAGGCCTCGGAGGTACGTGCGGCAGGACTGACACCGGCTTGACGGGCGTGCTTCCACGTGACCCTTGATGCGCGCTGCGGGCGGGCAGTCGCTGCGGTCGTCCGGTCTGGTCGCTCGGCCGTCAGCGGTTCGAGACGACTGGCTGCGGTCGGCACGGTTGCCGTACTTCTCCGCGGTACGGCACTCCCCGGTACAGAGTCTCTGAGAAGATCGCGGGATGCTGCGACTCACCGATTTCATCATCGACTGCCCGGACACGATGAAGCTGGCGGCTTTCTACTCCGAGGTGACGGGCCGTCCGATCAAGGAAGGCAGCTCCGCGGACTGGGCCGGCATCCAGTTCGGCGAGATCGAGCTGGCATTCATCCGGGTGGACGACTACCGCGCTCCGCAGTGGCCCGACAGCGAGCACCCCAAGCAGTTCCACCTCGACTTCGAAGTGGACGAGATCGAATCCGAGCAGCGCCGCGTCCTCGACCTCGGCGCGACGCTGAGGCAGGACTTCATCGGCCCTGACGGCTACGGCTGGCAGGTCTACACCGACCCGATCGGCCACCCGTTCTGCCTGTGCCGCAACAAAGGCGTCACCTGGACCGACCAGGGCCCGAGCTGGCCCAAGCACGACTGACCAGCCGCCCACTTCTGCTGTTCTGATCGTGCCTCGGCCGCGGGAGTTTTCGGAGCCGGGGGCAGGCGAAGCCGGCCGGATTCGAACCGGCGTCCTCGCGATTTTGGAGACCGCGCGCGTCGACCTCTGCGCTACGGCTTCGCCCGGCGGGGATCCTAGTGCACCGCGTCTCCGGACCAGCCCGCTTTTCGCCGTCGTCTTCTGAGACCGGCCAGGTCAGAGCAGGCCGAGGTCGTCGAGTTCCTTGTAGAGGGCGGCGCGGGTGGGGTCGCCGGGAGCTGGGTGCGCGGCCGGGGCCGCGGTGGGGGCGGGTACCGGGGTACGGGTGTGCCGGTCGCGGAACAGCCAGGCGCCCAGGAGGCCGCCGATGAGGCCTCCCAGGTGCCCGAGCCAGCTCACGCCGGGTGTGCCGGGGACGGCCACGGTGAGGAGGTAGGCGAAGGACGCGCCCATGACGACGCCCACCAGCGTGTCGATCAGGTGCCGGTCGAAGAGGCCACGGACGACGACGTAGCCGAAGTACCCGAAGATCAGGCCGCTGGCGCCGACCGTCGCCACGTCACCGCGTTCGAAGAGCCAGACCACGGCGCCACTGCTCACGGCGATCAGCAGGGTCAGCGCGAGGAACCGCAGCACCCCCCGGTAGGCGGCGAGGAAACCGAAGACGAACAGCGGGCCGGAGTTGCTCTCGATGTGCGCCCAGCTCCAGTGCAGCAGCGGCGCCACCAGGATGTCCGGCAGCGTGCCGGGGTCGCCGGAGACCACCGCGTAGTCACGGGAGAGGGCGTAGTGGTCGGCGAAGTTGGCCAGCTGCACCAGCCAGACGACCGCGAGCAGCCCGAACATCACGAAGAACGCCTTCCGCGCCTCCGCGATCATCTGCTCGGGGCTGTCCGGCACTGTCCTGATCCGTCCCCCGATCCGTCCCCCGATCCGGCTCCGGATCGGGCCCCGGTCCTTGTCCGACGCCCCCACGGCATCCCCCGTACCACCCATGGCAGGTCCCCCTCCGACGGATTCCACGTCCCCACCACGGCGCACTCTACGACAGCCCGCCGCACCGCCACCCCCGTCGGTGGCCCGCTGCGCCACTCGGGCCGGTTCTGCGGGCGGTGGGCGAGGGCTGGAGGTGACGGGGCGCCGGCCGGGCGGAGTTCATCGGCCGCCTTGCGACGGCGGTCGCGGTGGCGCTGCGGCCGTAGCCTCGGAAAACCGCCTTGAGGCGTGGCCCCGTCTGCGCCAGGGTCCGTGCGTATGGACTTCTTCTGTTACCACCGCGACCGGGCCGGCTCCCTGGCGCTGCGTGCCGGGCTGGCCGAGGAGCACTGGTCGTACATGGACCGGTACACGGCCCAACTGATCGCCCGGGGGCCGACCTTCGGTGCCGACGGGGAGACGCCCACCGGCAGTGTGCACATCGTCCGTCTGCCGGACCCGGCCGCCGCCCGCGCGTTCGCCTTCGACGAGCCCAACCACCAGGCCGGCGTGTACCGGGACGTGCTGCTGCGGCGGTGGCGCAACCTGCTGGGACGCACCATGTGGGAGTTCCCGGGCGGCCCGACCGGCGGCGACCGGTATCTGGTGCTGGGGCTGGGCCCCGTGCGGGCCGCCGAGGAAGACCTCGGCCTGCCCGACGACTTCGACCGCGACGAACTGATCGCCTACGGGCCGCTGTCGTCCGACGACGGCGGCACCTGGCTGGGTACGGTCGCCCTCGTCCGGGCCCCGGACCCGGACCGGGCACGCGAGGCCCTGGGCCGGCCGGCCGAGTACGCGCACGTGGAAGTGCACGAGTGGGAGTTCGGCGGCCGACGGTGACGCGGCGACGCGGTAGCGCGGTGACGCGGTAGCGCGGTAGCGCCGTGACGCGGTAGCCCGGCGGCGGTGGTCACAGCGCGGCGCCGCTGTCCACCACCAGGTCCGTTCCCACCATGGACGCGGCGTCGTCCGAGGCCAGGTACAGCACGGCCGCCGCGATCTCCGCCGTCGCCGAGACCCGGCCCAGCGGGAGGGTCGCCCGGGCCCGCTCCGCCCGGTCCGCGTCCGTCTCTCCCGCGCGCAGGGACATGGAGGTGGCCGTCGCACCGGGGCTGACGACGTTGACTCGGACCCCGTCCCGGATGTGGTCCAGGGCCGCGCCACGGCTCAACGCGGTCACCGCCGCCTTCGTCGCCGCGTACGCGGCGGCCCCGGCGGACGTGGTGTGGACACCGAAGTTGGAGGAGACGGTGACGATCGCACCGCCCGTCGGCTGGCTCCGCATCCGGCGGATCTCCGCCTGCAACGCCAGGTGTACGCCCGTCACGTTGACCGCCAGCTGCTCGTGCCAGTCGGCCTCCGGGAGGTCGGCCAGCGGCACACCGCCCCGGAAGATCCCCGCGTTGTTCACGGCCACGTCCAGCGAGCCGAACCGGTCCACGGTGGCCGCCACCAGCGCCAGGGCGTCGCCCGGCCGTGCGAGGTCGGCCGGGACCGCCGCCGCCTCGCCGCCCCGCTCCTCGATCAGTGCGGCCGTCTCCTTCAAGGGTCCTTCCCTTCGGCCCGCCACCACTACGCGCGCGCCTTCGGCCGCGAACGCGAGGGCGGTGGCCCGGCCGATACCGGTGCCGGCGCCGGTGACCAGTGCCGTACGGCCCGAGAAGCGATTCCCCGTGGTCATGATCTCCCCTTTTCAGAATGATCGGTTCAGTATGAAGGCGGAAAGCGAGGCAGAAAGCGATACAGAGAGAGCCCCCCGGTGCTGTGGAGCGAGCGCGCGGGGGTGTTCGTCAGTCCAGTAGGCGCAGCACCTGCTCCGCCGCGTCCCGGACCCGGCCCGGGTCCGTCGATGCCTTGCCCACCACCCGCATGCCCTGGAGCAGGACCAGCAGGGTACGGGCGAGCGCGAGGGGGTCGCGGTCGGCCGGCAGTTCGTGCTGGGCCTGGGCGCGGACGAGGGCCGTGTGCAGGACCGTCTCGACCCGGTCCCAGTCCTGCTCGACACTGCGCGCCACCGCCGGGTCGTGCGGGGCCAGTTCGGCCGCCGTGTTGGTGACCAGGCAGCCCCGCAGCCGCAGTTCGTCGGCCGCGGACTCGTCGGCGTACCGCCGTACCAGCGCGCGCACGGCGGGCAGCGCCGGGCCCGGCAGGGACAGGCCGCGCAGCAGCGGCGGGAGGCGGTCCCGCTGGTAGCGGTCCAGTGCCTTCAGGTACAGATCGCGTTTGCCGCCGAAGGTCGCGTACAGGCTCGCGCGCCCGATGCCGAGGTGCTCGACCAGGTCGGCCACGGACGTCGCCTCGTAGCCGCGCCGCCAGAACAGCTCCAGGGCTGAAAGCAGCGCGGCGTCCGGGTCGAACTCCTTGGTCCTGGCCATGCGCCAGAGCCTATTCTCGACTGGAACGAGCGGTCAAGAACGATGGTGCGGTGACGGTCGGCCGACGCGTCCGCCCGGCCGCGTGCTCAGGCGGCGGTGCGCACCCCGTACGCCGTCACCCGTACCGTCTCGTCGTCCAGGCACTCGCCGGTCGCCAGGTCGAAGCGCTGCTTCAGCAGGGGGGAGGCGACGAACGGCCGGCCCTGGTGGGTGCCGGTCAGGCCGCGGGAGAGGACCGCCGCGCCGCCGAAGGGGTCGCGGTTGTCGATGGCGTAGAGGCGGTCCGCGCGGTCGCGGAAGACGGCGACCTGGCGGCCGTCCGGCAGCAGCGCGGCCACGCCGCGGCCGGGGGTCAGCAGGCTCAGGTCGCAGACCGTGAACCAGGTGTCCGCCAGCTGGAGCTGGACCTTCAGGTCGGTGGTCTCGGGGGCCAGGGTCATCGCTGGGCGCTTCCTTCCAGTACGTCAGCGGCGGGGCGCATGCCGATGGACAGCAACGGCAGGTCGGGCTTCACCTGGTCGCGCTCGGGCACGAAGCCGACGACCGGGTCGGGGGTGTCGGGGGCGTTCACGAACGACACGAACCGGGCGAGCTTCTCGGGGTCGTCGATGGTCGACGCCCACTCGTCGGCGTAGTTGGCGACATGCGCCGCCATCAGGGACTCCAGCTCCCCGCAGATGCCGAGGGAGTCCTCGACCACGACGTCACGGACGTGGTCGAGGCCGCCGGGGATCCGCTCCAGCCAGGTCGAGGTGCGCTCCAGGCGGTCCGCGGTGCGGATGTAGAACATCAGGAACCGGTCGATCAGACGGACCAGTTCGGCGTCGGAGAGGTCCTGGGCGAGCAGGTCCGCGTGGCGCGGGGTGGCCCCGCCGTTGCCGCCGACGTACAGGTTCCAGCCGCCCGCGGTGGCGATCACGCCGAAGTCCTTCGACTGGGCCTCCGCGCACTCGCGGGCGCAGCCGGAGACCGCCGACTTGAGCTTGTGCGGGGACCTGAGGCCCCGGTAGCGCAGCTCCAGGTCGATCGCCATCCGGACCGAGTCCTGGACGCCGTACCGGCACCAGGTCGAGCCCACACAGGACTTGACGGTCCGCAGGGCCTTTCCGTACGCGTGCCCGGACTCGAATCCGGCGTCCACCAACCGCGTCCAGATCAAGGGCAGTTGCTCGACCCGCGCGCCGAACATGTCGATCCGCTGACCACCGGTGATCTTCGTGTAGAGACCGAAGTCGCGGGCGATCTCGCCGATCGTGATCAGGCCCTCGGGGGTGATCTCACCGCCGGGGATGCGCGGTACGACCGAGTACGAGCCGTTCTTCTGGAGGTTGGCGAGGAAGTGGTCGTTGCTGTCCTGGAGGGCGGCCTGCTCGCCGTCCAGGACGTAGCCGCTGGCGCCGATCGTCGGGGCGAGGGACGCGATGATCGAGCCGACGGCCGGCTTGCAGACCTCGCAGCCGTCGCCGCCCCGGGCGCCCTCCCGGCCGTAACGGTCGAGCAGTTCCTGGTAGGTGTTGACGCGCAGCGCGAGGACGATCTCGTACAGCTCCTCGCGGGTCTGCGCGAAGCAGCCGCACAGGCCCTTGTCGACCTCGACGCCGGACGCCTCCAGCTCGGCCGTGACCAGCTGTCCGAGGACCTTGACGCAACTGCCGCACGTGGTACCGGCCTTGGTGCACTTCTTCACCTCGGGCACGGTGGTGCAGCGGTGCTCGGTGACGGCCTCGCGGATGGCGCCCTTGCGGACGTTGTTGCAGGAGCAGATGATCGCCTCGTCCGGCAGCGCGGCCGGGCCGAGCTGGACGGCCTCCCCGGCGCCGGCCGGCAGCACCAGCGACTCGGGCGCGACCGGCGGCACCGAACCGGTGAACGCCTTCAGCGTGCCGTACGCCTCCGCGTCGCCGACCAGGATGCCGCCGAGCAGCGTGCCGTCCCGGCCGACGACCAGCTTCTTGTACAGACCCGAGCGGGCGTCGGAGTAGACGACGTCCAGGCAGTCGCCGCTCGTGCCGTGCGCGTCGCCGAAGGAGGCCACGTCCACGCCGAGCAGCTTCAGCTTGGTCGACAGGTCGGCGCCGGTGAAGGCGGCCTCGTCGGAGGCGATCGTCGCCGCGGCCGTCTCGGCCTGCTCGTAACCCGGCGCGACCAGGCCGTACACCCGGCCGTCCGCCGCCAGCGCGCACTCGCCGATCGCGAACACGTGCGGGTCGCTCACCGTGCGGCACTGCTCGTCCACGGTGATGCCACCGCGTTCGCCGACCGACAGGCCGCAGTCCCGGGCGAGTTGGTCGCGAGGCCGGACCCCGGCGCTGAACACCACCAGGTCGGTGGCGAGTTCGGAGCCGTCGGACAGCTTCATGCCGGTCACGGCACCCGCGTCGTCGACCACGATCTCCTGCGTGCCCACGCCGGTGTGGACGGTCAGGCCCATCTCCTCGATGGTGCGCAGCAGCGCCGCGCCACCGCCCTCGTCTACCTGGACCGGCATCAGCCGGGGCGCGAACTCCACGATGTGGGAGGTGAGTCCGAGGCCCTTCAGCGCACCGGCGGCCTCCAGGCCGAGCAGGCCGCCGCCGACCACGGCACCCGTCGAGGCGTTCTTCGCGTACTCCTCGATGGCGAGCAGGTCCTCGATCGTGCGGTACACGAAGCAGCCGGCCGCCTCCTTGTGCGGGACCGGCGGCACGAACGGGAACGAGCCGGTGGCCAGGACCAGCGTGTCGTACGCGAACACCGCGCCGGACCCGGCGGTCACCGTGCGGGCTTCCCGGTCGACCGCCACCGCGGGGTCCCCGACGTACAGCTCGATGCCGTGCTCCTCGATGAACCGCATGTCGGTCAGGGAGAGTTGGTCGGGGCTGGTGCCGGAGAAGTACGAGGTGAGGGCGACCCGGTCGTACGCGGGACGCGGCTCCTCGCAGAGCACGACCACACGGTGGCCGGCGGTCAGGCCGCGCCCGGCGAGCGCTTCGAGGAAGCGCTGGCCGACCATGCCGTGGCCGACGAGCACGATCGTGGGGGTGGCCCCGGGGGTGGTGGTCATCAGGAGCCTCCATCGTGGGTGAGCGGGTGGCGTCGCCGGGGCACGGGTGCGGGTGCGGGCACGCCGGATGGCACGGACACGGGCGCGGCTACGGGCCTGGGTACGGGTGCGGGCGCGGCTACGGGCCTGGACACGGACACGGGCACGGGCACGGACACCGGTGTCCGCGGCGCCTCGGAGGCAACCGGTGTGCCCGGCGTGTCCGGGGCCGCCGGTGTGCCCGGTCGCACGCGTGCCCCCTGTCGTGCGGGTCCCCCGGGTTCCCCGAGGCGCCGGGCGGGGTGGGCGCCCGCGGATCCGGAGCCGGTCACCGCCACTCGCGTGTTCGAGGTCATGTCCAGGAGCGTGCGCGGCGGACGTTACCCGACCGCATCACCCCTGTTTCCCGCGAGGAACGCTGCCCTCTTCTAAGGCGGGGGACGGGTGTGAGGGGTCCGTGGATGCCCCGGAGCGGGGTGTGAGGTGGGCGAAACGCGGGCCCGCTGCCGCACCGCGGCACCGGCCGGTGACGGGGTCACACCGGCCGGAGCGGTTGTGTACGTCTTCGGTCCGCTCCGCGGCGGCCGGTCAGCGGCTTCCGGTGAGGTGGGCGAAGACCACGACGTTCCCCTGGTAGCCGGTCGTGCGCGAGTAGCCGCCGCCGCAGGTGATGACCCGCAGTTCGGGGCGTTCCGCGGCGCCGTACACCTTCTCGTCGGGGAAGTTCCGGGCCTGGTAGACCTCGACCGCGTCCACCGTGAAGACGGCGACGGACCGGTCCCGCCGGTCCACCTCGATGGTCGCGCCGCGCTTGAGGGCGCCGAGGTCGTAGAAGACGGCGGGCCCCTCCGTGTTGTCGACGTGCCCGGCGACGATCGCGGTGCCCCGCTCGCCGGGCGTGGTACCGGCCTCGTACCAGCCGGCGAGGTTCTTCTCGCCGGCGGGCGGCACGTCGAGGCTGCCGGCGGCGGTGAGGGCGAGGCCCATGAGCGGGGCGTTCACGCGGATGGCGGGGATGCGGATCCGGGTGGGCGGGGACGCGGACAGCGCGGGCGCCTCCAGGCGCTCCTCGCCGGGGTCGGGGCGGCCCTCGGCGGCGGCCGGCTGGGGCGGGGCGTCATGCGGTCCGGAGCCGGGACCGAGCAGGTAGACGCCCGAGCCGAGGGCCACGACCGTGACCACGGCTATCGCGGTGTCCCCGATCCTGCGCATGCGAATCCCTCTTCCGAAGGCGGCTTCCGAAGGCGACCGAGCCTGTGACCCCCTACCCCCTCCGGGCCGCGAGGGGCGTCGGACCCGGAGGGGGTGGGATGTGCGGTACCGGCGGACGGACAGCGGAGGGTGTCCGTCAGAACGCATCGCCTCTCGCCCGGCGATGCAGGAGCCAGGTACCGCCCGCGGCGGCGACGGCCAGAGCCGCCACGCCCGCCGCGGTCTGCACGGGGTCGGTGCCAAGGGCACCACCGACCCCCGTCTTCACACTGCCGTGGGGCTGCAGCTGCCCCGCGGCCGGCGTCAGCGCCACCGTCAGGTCACCGGTGACCTGACGGCTCCCGTCGGCGCATTTCGCGACGATCTCGTACGTCCCCGGCTGAGCGCTCGGGGGTACCCGGAACTCCCCGATCGCCTCGCCCTCGTGCGTACTGGGCGCGAGCGTGAACGTGCCGGCGCCGACCGAGCTGGCGTCCCCGACGGCCGAGCCCTTCGCCCCGCACGCCGACGTGTTCGCCGTGACCTGGGCGCCGGGCGCCGCGGTCGACGGGTACACGTCCAGGCTGCCGGAACTGCCGCCGTACGCCGGTGCGCCGGCGGCACCGGCCGCAGCCACCGCGAGCGCGGCCCCGGTCAGCAGACGGACGGTGCGTCGCATGGTGCTCCCTCGCTCCCTCGTCGGGCTCGTCCACTCCCTTGCTCTTCCGAGGTAAAGGCAGGAGGGCCGGACCCGCTCCCCGAGATTCCGTCAGCTGTGGGATGAACGGGTGTCACACAGGGGGTTCCCGAGAGGCGTTGTGAGCGCGTTCTGGCAGGTCAGGGGGGCTACGAAGGGAAAGCGGAGGGAAATGTATGAAAAGCACACGGACGGCGGGTGCTGGTGGGAGTGAACGGGTGACCCGCCGGAGCTGCCGTTCCTGACTAGACCGCGCCCTCCGGCGTCATCCGGATCGCCGCGATGTCGAACTGCAGGCGCACGGTCTCGCTCACCATCGCACCGCCCTCCGCCAGACGGGAGTTGTACGACAGGCCCCAGTCCATGCGGTTGATGGTGGTCGTGCCGTCGAAGCCGACGCGCTGGTAGCCGAAGGGGTCGGTGACGTTGCCGATGTAGGTGAGTTCCAGGTCGACCGGGCGGGTGGTGTCCTTGATGGTGAGGTCGCCGGTCATCACGTAGACGTCGGGGGCCTTGAGGCGTACCGCGGTGCTCCGGAAGCGCATGCGCGGGTGACTGGCGGAGTCCAGGAAGTCGCGGCCCGTCAGGTGGGCGTCCCGCTGCTCCACGCCGGTGTCGACGCTGCCCGTGGCCAGGATGATCTCGGCCTGGGAGCGGGACGGGTCGCGGCCGTCGAAGTAGAGCCGGCTCTTGTACTCGGCGAAGGAGCCGCGCACGGTCGTCACCATCGCGTGCCGGACCGAGAAACCGATTCTGCTGTGGGCCGGGTCGATGATCCACTCGCCGGTGAGGGCGGCGAGCGCGGGGTCCAGCAGGACGGGCGCGGAGGCGTGGGGGGAGGCTGCCTGAGCCGGGCGGGACGGGGCCGTGGGGGAGCGCCGGGCGGTGTGGGGGCGGCTGAACAGGTTCATGTCTCATCTAGTTAGTGCACGAGTGAAATTGCCGCAAGGGCTTGTCAGGACAACGGAGTCGTGGAATTCGGTGAGCCGTCACGGAATTCACACATCTCCGTCATGGAATCCGCCAGGCGGGCCGGACGAATGCCCCGGCTGTTCCTTGAATTCCTGGTATTCACCGTATTCACCTTTGTCCGGGACGCGTTGCGGCTGCCCCGGCCGGTGAGCGCGGCCGGGACAGCCGCCGTCAGGTGCCTGACGGACCGCTCAGTTCACGTTCACCGCGCTCCAGGCCGCCGCCACCGCGCTGTACTCGGCGCTGCCCGCGCCGTACAGGTCCTTCGCCGCGTTCAGGGTCGCCGTCCGCGCGCCCGCGTAGTTCGTCGAGGAGGTCATGTAGACCGTCAGCGCGCGGTACCAGATCGCGCCCAGTTTGTCCCGGCCGATTCCTGTCACCGTCGAGCCGTTGTACGTCGGCGAGTTGTAGCTCACGCCGTTGATGGTCTTCGCGCCGCTGCCCTCCGCGAGGAGATACGCGAAGTGGTTCGCGACACCGGAGGAGTAATGCACGTCCAGGTTCCCGACCGAGGAACTCCAGTAGTCCGCCGAACTCCCGTCCTTCGACGGCTGGTCCATGTACCGCAGCGCCGTCTTGCCGAAGCCGGAGCGGACGATCTTCTCGCCGATCAGGTAGTCGCCCGGGTCGGAGGAGTTGTTCGCGTACCACTCGACCAGCGTGCCGAGGATGTCCGAGGTGGCCTCGTTCAGGCCGCCGGACTCGCCGGTGTAGGTCAGCGCGGCCGTCTTGGAGGTCACCCCGTGGGTCATCTCGTGGCCCGCCACGTCCAGGGCCACCAGCGGCCCGAAGGTGGTCCCGTCACCGTCGCCGTAGGTCATGCAGAAGCAACTGTCGTCCCAGAACGCGTTGTTGTAGTTGCTGCCGTAGTGGACGCGGTTGTACGACCCCTTGCCGTCACCGGCGATGCCGTTGCGGCCGTGGACGTTCTTGTAGTAGTCCCAGGTCTCGTTGGTGCCGTACTGGGCGTCGACGGCCGCCGAGGAGCGGTCCGCGGTGGCGCCCGTGCCCCAGTGGTTGTCGGCGTCCGTGAAGACCGTGTTGGGCGCCCGGCTGATGCAGATGCCGAAGATGCACAGGTCGGTCTTGTTGGCCGCGTCCCCGGTGAACGTGTTGCCACGGGTCGGGTCGGTGAGGTTGTACGACGACCCGGACTGCGTGGTCTCCAGCGGGACCGTGCCGCTGTACAGGGACTTGCCGTCGCCGGTCGCCGTCTCGATGCTGTCCCAGGCGTCGATCTGGGCGCCGGTGCGGGCGTCCGTGAGCACGGTGCGGGCGACCGGGTTGCCGAGCGAGTCCTTGCCGACGGCGTCGGTGCGCCAGGCCAGCTTCGGGGTGCCGTGCAGGGCGTCGACGACCAGCTGCGGCTTGGCCTTCACCTGCTTCAGCGCGTCGCCGAGGTTCGCCGCCCGCAGCGCGTTCACCGCGAGGTCGGCGGCCTTCGGCGCGGATATGCCGGGCACGATCGAGGCCAGGGATATCGTGCTCCGGGTCGCCCGGTCGGCGCCGCGGTAGGCGCCGTCCGCCTTCAGGTGGACCACGAAGTCGCCGCCCAGCACCGGGAGCTGACGGTACGTCCGGTCGTAACGCACGTGCTGCGCACCGCTCCTGTCGACGATCACGTCCCGGACCGAGGTGCCCTCGGCGGAGGTGAGGCCGAGGCCGGCGGCGTGCTGGAGGAGTGCCTCGGCCGCGTTGGCGATCGCGGTGGCCCGGGTCGGTCTGGCGTCGGCGTGGGCGGCGGGGGAGAGCGCGGCGGCCAGCAGGGTCGCGGTGGTGGCGGCGACGCCGGCGGTGGCGAGACGGGAAACGCGGGTGTTCCGGGTCCGGCTCATCAGTCTCCTCGGGGAGTGCCTCGAAGGCGTGGGGGTGGCGCTGATGACGAGACAGATTTAAGGGGCCATGACATGTCATGTCCATAGCGCCTTCATGGAGATGTGTGTGGGACCGGGGTGGGTGCAGAATCCTTCCTGTGACCACCCGTGACCCCCGCCACCTCCCGTTCTTCGTCTACGGCACGCTCCGCCCCGGCCAGCTCAACCACGACGCGTTCCTGCGCGGCCGCACGGAGACGGAGGAACCGGGGCACCTCGGCGGCACGGTGCTCTACGACGGACCCGGCTATCCCTACGCCGTCGAGGAACCCGGCGCGACGGACCCGGTCAGCGGCGAGCTCGTCACCGCCAGGCCCGAGGCGTACGACCGACTCCTCCTGGAACTCGACGAGTTGGAGGAGTGCGTACCGGGGGATCCGGCCAGCCTGTACGTACGCGTCGAGCGGGACGTCGTACGGCTGCGGGACGGGGCCGCCGTCCGGGCCTGGGTGTACCTCGCCGGGCCCACCGTGACCGAGCGGCTGCGCGCGGACGGCCGGCGTATCGACGGGGACTGGCTCACGCACCGGGCGCCGGACGGGCGGCGGCGGACGCGGCCGGGCCCGGACCGCCGGTGACCCCGTCGCGTGTGAGAACCCCGTGGCTCGATCCGTACCGCGCGTGTGAACACCCCCGTGGCTCGATCCGTACCGCGCGTGTGAACACCCCCGTGGCTCGATCCGTACCGCGTTGGCCGGTCACGCCCCGTTGAGACTTCAAGGGACCGGACTACAGTCGTCCCCTGCCACCGCTGCCCCGCACCACCGCTGCCCCGCACCACCCGCACGGCGTTCGACCCACCGGCCCGGCCCGGGCCCCCCGCCGCACCCGGACTCGGCCTCCCCCCACTGGAAAGACCCAGCCAGGAGGTTTCCGAGCCATGCCTCTGCGTCACCTCACCGCCCGCGACCAGCAGCTCTTCTGGCAGTACGGCCGCGGCCCCGACGCACCCGTCCACGAACCGCTCGTCCACCGAGCCGTCGAACGGCACGCGATCGTCCACCCCCACGCCGTCGCCGCCGAACACCACGGCGCGACCCTCACCTACGGCGAACTCGACCGCTACGCCTCCGTGCTCGCCGGCCGCCTGGTCCGCGAGGGCGTCCGCCCCGGCGACCACGTCGGCCTGTTCGCCCGCCGCTCCATCCCCATGCTGGTCGGCCTGCTCGCCGTCCTCAAGGCGGGCGCCGCCTACGTCCCCCAGGACGTCGGCCGCACCTCCCCGGCCCAGCTCGCCCGCGTCGTCCGCGCCACCCGCACCCGGGTGGTCCTCACCCAGCAGGAACACGCGCCGCGACTCCAACTCCCCGACGGCCACCGCCTGATCGCCCTGGACGACCCCGTGCCGTACCAGGCCGGACCGCTGCCCGTGCCACCACCGCACCCCGACGACGGCTGCTGCGTCCGCCCCGCCCCCGGCGCCCCGGGCCGTCCCCCTCTCCTACGGCTCACCCACCGCAACCTCACCGGCCTGCTGCTCACCGAACCCGGCGGCCTCGGCATCCGCCCCGGCGACCGGGTCGCCCAACTCCTGGAACTCTCCGACGAGCCGGCCGTCTGGGAGATCCTCGGCTGTCTCACCCGCGGCGCCACCCTGGTCGTCCGGGGCGCGGACCCGGCCGCCACGGCCCGTACCGCGACCGTCCTGATCGTCACCCCGGCCGTACTGGCCGGCCTGGACCCGGCCGCCTGCCCGCGGGTCCGCGCGGTCGCCGTCGTGGGGGAGCCCTGCCCGCGCCCGCTCGCCGACCGCTGGTCGCGCCGGGCCGCCCTCTTCCACGGCCGCGGCCCCGCGGGGGCGGCCCTCGTCACCACCATGGGCCGCCACGACCCGGCCGCCGAACGCCCCACCGCGGGCCGCCCCGTCCCGGGCACCACGGTGTACGTCCTGGACGCCGGCCGCCGTCCGCTGCCCATCGGCGAGACGGGGGAGATCTGGGCGGGCGGCGACGGGGTGTCCGCCGGCCGGCCCGGCGACGAGACGCCGGACGGCCGGCGGCACGCCCCCGACCCCTTCCTGGGCGCGGGCCGCACCATGGTCCGCACCGGCGACCTCGGCCGCTGGACCCCCGACGGCCGCCTCGAACACCTCGGCCGCACCGACGACCCGGTCAGCGGGCGCGGTACCGCCGGCCCGGTGAACGGTCTGCGGGTGGCCTGAGGAGCGCGTCAGCGCCCGCCGGCCAGCGCACGGGCCACCCCCGGTTCCTTCCGCCCGAGGAACCGGGGGTTCGGCTCGAACACCACGTCCAGCGCCGCCTTGGCCGCCGCGAAGACCTCCCGGGTCCCCCCGTAGTACCAGGTCGCGTCGTGCTTGTCGTCGACACCGACCCCGTACGACGCCACCCCCGCCGCCTCGCACAGCGCCACCGCACGCCGGATGTGGAACCCCTGGCTGATCAGTACGGCCCGGTCCACCCCGAAGATCTTCTTCGCCCGGACACAGGAGTCCCAGGTGTCGAAGCCGGCGTAGTCGGTGACGACGCGGCCGCCGGGGACGCCGTGCCGGGTGAGGTAGGCGCGCATCGCGTCCGGCTCGTCGTAGTCCTCCCGGCTGTTGTCGCCGGTGACGAGGAGCACCCTGACACGGCCCGCCCGGTACAGCGTCGCCGCCGCGTCCAGCCGGTGGGCGAGGTACGGCGACGGTTCGCCGTCCCACAGTCCCGCGCCGAAGACCACGGCCACGTCGGTGCGGGGCACGTCCGCCACCGTCCGCAGCCGGTCCGCCGTGGACACGTACAGCCAGGTGACGGGCAGCAGCGCCAGCACACAGCCGGCCACCACCCCCTGTACCAGCCGCCGCCGGCCGGCGCGGGTGCGCGGCAGACGCGGTCGCCGGAGCTTCATACGGGTCTTCCCCCCTGTCGGCCTCGACCATGGAGGACGCGGGCCGGGGCGTCCCGGTTCGCTCACACCGTGCGACTCCGTACCGTGAAGCGCCGGAAAACAGGCGTGACGGTCAGGCAACGGCCGCGCAATCTCCTCCGGTGAGGATTGTCCTATGACGGTGACCGACCTTTCCCCGCGCCCCGGCCCGCCCGCCCTGGTCCTGGTGGCCCACGGCAGCCGCGACCCGCGCGCGCTCGACACGGTACGGGCGCTCCAGGACCGGGTGCGGGCACTGCGCCCCGGGCTGCCCGTGCACCTCGGTCACATCGAACTGAACGAACCGCTGCTCCCGGACACCCTCGCCGGGCTCGGTGAGACCGAGGCCGTCCTCGTCCCGCTCCTCCTCGGCCGCGGCTACCACGTCAAGCGAGACATCCCGGAGACGGCGGCCGCCGCCCGGGCCCGCACCCGCGTCGCCGCGCCGCTGGGCCCGCACCCGCTGCTGGCCGACACGCTGAACGCCCGCCTGCTGGAGGCGGGCTGGCGCCGCCGCCCCGCGAGCGCGGTGATCCTGGCGGCGGCCGGCTCCCGGGACCCGGACTCCAGGGTCGACACCGACCACATGGCCGGCCTTCTCGCCGCCCGCCTGGGCGTCCCGGTGCTCCCGGCCTACGCCTCGGCGGCGGCCCCGACGGTCCCGGAAGCGATCACCGCCCTGCGGGCGAGGGGCCGCCGACACATCGCCGTCGCCTCCTACTTCACGGCCCCGGGCCGCTTCGCGACCCAGTGCGCGGCACCCGCCCCGTGGATCGCCTCGGCCCCTCTGGGAGCCCACGACGCGATGGCCGCCCTGATCCTCCACCGCTACGAGCAGGCATGGGGAACGCCGGTGACCGTGGCCGCCTAGGGTGCGTGGACCGCTGCGGGTGCGCGGGCGGCTCCGGGTGCGTGGGGGCACCGGGTGTGTGGGCGGCTCCGGGTGTGTGGGCGGCTGCGGGTGCGATGTGGCTGATCGCGCAGTTCCCCGCGCCCCTTTAGGCCGGCCCAGTGGACCACCTTCGTGGGGGCGCGGTGTGGCTGATCGCACGGTTCCTCCCCCAGCCTTCGGACGGGGTACCCCCAGCGCCCCTTCACGTGGGACCAGTGGACCCACCTTCTTGGGGGCGCGGGGAACTGCGCGACAAGCCCCCGCGCACCCGCAGTCGCGGACGCACCGCGACCCGGCAGGCGGGCAGGCGTACCAAACGCCCATTTGTCACTACCGCCCCGTACTGTCGAACCATGGCAGTCCCCGCACCCGCACCCACCACGGCCTACGACCCGGCGTCAGCCGACCGCTGGGCCCCCGAACCCGACAAACGCCCCGGCCGTACCGCCTTCCAGCGCGACCGCGCCCGCATCCTGCACTCCGCCGCCCTCAGAAGGCTCGCCGGCAAGACCCAGGTCGTCACCCCCGGCATCTCCACCCAGGCATGGGACGCCAGCCCCCGCACCCGCCTCACCCACTCCCTGGAATGCGCCCAGGTCGGCCGCGAACTGGGCGCCGCCCTCGGCTGCGACCCCGACCTGGTGGAGGCCGCGTGCCTCTCCCACGACCTCGGTCACCCCCCGTTCGGCCACAACGGCGAACAGGCGCTGAACGAGTTCGCCGACGACTGTGGCGGCTTCGAGGGCAACGCCCAGTCCCTGCGGCTGCTCACCCGCATCGAGCCCAAACGGTTCACCCCCGAGGGCTCCGTCGGCCTCAACCTGACCCGTGCCGCCCTGGACGCCGCCACCAAGTACCCGTGGCCGCGCGGCGCGCACCCCACGAACCCGGCCTCCCCGAAGTTCGGCGTGTACGAGGACGACCGGCCGGTCTTCGACTGGGTCCGCAAGGAGGCCCCCGGCACCCGCACCTGCTTCGAGGCCCAGGTGATGGACTGGTCCGACGACGTCGCCTACTCCGTGCACGACGTCGAGGACGGCCTGCACGCCGGCCACATCGACCCCGACTGCCTGTACGCGGAGGCCGAACGGCAGGAGGTCTTCGCCGTCGCCGTCGGCAGATACGTGCCCGCCGGCACCGACCCCGCCGAACTCGCCGCCGCCCTCGACCGGCTCCAGGACGAGGAGTGGTGGCCGCACGGCTACGACGGCACCGCGGTCGCCCAGGCCCGCCTCAAGGACGCCACCAGCCAGCTCATCGGCCGGTTCTGCCTCGCCGCGGAGAGCGCCACCCGGGAGCGGTACGGCACCGGCCGGCTCACCCGCTACGGCGCCGAACTCGTCGTACCGCGCGCGGCCCGGATGGAGTGCGCGGTACTGAAGTCGATCGCCCACCGGTACGTCATGCAGCGCGCCGAGCAGGAGCGGATCCGCGCCGAGCAGCGGATCGTCGTGGCGGAACTCGCCGAGGCGCTCACCGCCCGCGCGCCCGAGGGCCTCGACCCGCAGTTCCGGGCGCTGTTCGACACGGCCGGTGACGACCACGCCCGCAAGCGTGTGATCGTCGATCAGATCGCCTCGCTCACCGACGCCTCCGCGCGGTCGTTGCATGCGAGGCTGACGGGGCGTATGTGAAGAATTGCTGACACTCCGTGGCCCGGCCGGACCCTGCGCAGGGCAGGATCGGGGCACCGAAGGTCACCCCCTCTTCCCGCATCACGCTGCGTGCGGGAGGCTCACAGTGCGGCGCATGTGGGCGGCATATGTGGCGGCACCCTCACGAGGAGGCTTCAAGTGGTCGACGCGGACCAGACATTCGTCATCGTCGGTGGCGGACTCGCCGGAGCGAAGGCGGCCGAGACCCTCCGGGCCGAGGGTTTCAGCGGCCGGGTGATACTGATCTGCGACGAACGCGACCACCCGTACGAGCGGCCGCCGCTCTCCAAGGGGTACCTGCTCGGCAAGGAGGAACGCGACAGCGTCTTCGTCCACGAGCCCGCCTGGTACGCGCGGAACGACGTCGAACTGCACCTCGGCCAGACCGTGGACCGCGTCGACCGTGCCGCGAAGACCGTCCGCTTCGGTGACGACGGCACCCTGGTGCGCTACGACAAGCTGCTGCTCGCCACCGGTGCGGAGCCTCGCCGCCTGGACATCCCCGGCACCGACCTGGCCGGCGTCCACCACCTGCGCCGCCTCGCGCACGCCGAGCGCCTCAAGGGCGTCCTCGGCGCGCTCGGCCGGGACAACGGGCACCTCGTGATCGCGGGCGCCGGCTGGATCGGCCTGGAGATCGCGGCGGCCGCGCGGACGTACGGCGCCGAGGTCACCGTCATCGAGCACGGGCCGACCCCGCTGCACGGCGTGCTCGGCCCCGAGCTGGGCAACGTCTTCGCCGAGCTGCACCGCGAACACGGGGTCCGGTTCCACTTCGGGGTGCGCCTCACCGAGATCATCGGCCAGGACGGCATGGTCCTCGCCGCCCGCACCGACGACGGCGAGGAGCACCCGGCGCACGACGTCCTGGCGGCGATCGGCGCGGCGCCCCGGGTGGGTCTCGCCGAGGCGGCGGGCCTGGAGATCGCCGACCGGGCACACGGCGGCGGCATCGTGGTCGACGCCCGGCTGCGCACGTCCGACCCGGACATCTACGCGGCCGGCGACGTGGCCTCCTTCCCGCACGCCCTGTTCGGCACCAGCCTCCGCGTGGAGCACTGGGCCAACGCGCTCAACGGCGGCCCGGCGGCGGCGCGGTCCATGCTCGGGCGGGACGCGGTGTACGACCGGGTGCCGTACTTCTTCACCGACCAGTACGACCTCGGCATGGAGTACAGCGGCTGGGCACCGCCCGGTTCGTACGACCAGGTCGTCATCCGGGGTGACGCGGGGAAGCGGGAGTTCATCGCGTTCTGGTCGAAGGAGGGACGGGTGCTGGCCGGGATGAACGTGAACGTGTGGGATGTCACAGAGCCGATCCAGCGGCTGATCCGCTCCGGGGCGCCGGTGGATCTCGACGCGCTCGCCGACCCCCATGTGGCGTTGGATTCGCTCGCCTAGCGGGCTGCCGCTGCCGGTGGGTGCGCGGGTGCGGGTCGTGCGTGGCCGGTCGCGCAGTTCCCCGCGCCCCTGAGGGGGCGCTCCGGATCGCCGGAGTTGTCACAGCACCCCCGTAGAATTCATCCGTGGCCGGACGGATCAATGACGAGGATGTGAAGGCGGTACGGGACGCGGTCCCGATCGACGCCGTCGTGTCCGAGTACCTCCAGCTGCGCAACGCGGGCGGCGGGAACCTGAAGGGCCTGTGCCCGTTCCACGACGAGAAGTCGCCGTCCTTCCAGGTCAGCCCGAGCAAGGGACTCTTCCACTGCTTCGGCTGCCAGGAGGGCGGCGACACCCTCACCTTCGTGATGAAGGTCGACCACCTCTCCTTCTCGGAGGCGGTCGAGCGGCTGGCCGCCCAGGCCGGCATCACCCTGCGCTACGAGGAGGGCGGGTACAACCCGGCCCACCAGCGCGGCGAGCGGATCCGGCTGGTCGAGGCGCACAAGATCGCCGCCGTCTGGTACGCGGAGCAGCTCGCCACCAGCCCCGAGGCCGAGACCGGCCGGGTCTTCCTCGCCGAGCGCGGCTTCGACCAGGCCGCGGCCGTGCACTTCGGCGTCGGCTACAGCCCCCAGGGCTGGGACCACCTCACCCGCTATCTGCGCGGACAGGGCTTCACCGACAAGGAACTCCTGCTGTCGGGGCTCTCGCAGGAGGGCCGGCGCGGTCCGATCGACCGGTTCCGCGGCCGTCTCATGTGGCCCATCCGGGACATCGGCGGCGAGGTCGTCGGCTTCGGCGCCCGCAAGCTCTACGAGAGCGACAACGGCCCCAAGTACCTCAACACGCCCGACACCGCGATCTACAAGAAGTCCCAGGTCCTGTACGGCATCGACCTCGCCAAACAGCAGATCGCCAAGTCCAGCCGGGCGGTCGTGGTCGAGGGCTACACGGACGTCATGGCCTGCCACCTGGCCGGGGTGACCACCGCCATCGCCACCTGCGGCACGGCCTTCGGCAGCGACCACATCAAGATCCTGCGCCGGCTCCTGATGGACAACGGCAGCGCCCGGGTGATCTTCACCTTCGACGGCGACGCGGCCGGCCAGAAGGCGGCCCTGCGCGCCTTCGAGGACGACCAGAAGTTCGCCGCCGAGACGTACATCGCGATCGCCCCCGACGGCATGGATCCCTGCGAGCTGCGGCTCGCCAAGGGCGACGAGGCGGTGGCCGACCTGGCCGAACCCCGCACCCCGCTCTTCGAGTTCGCGCTCCGGCAGGTGGTGAACCGGTACGACCTGGACACCCCGGCCGGGCGCGCCGCCGCCCTCGACGAGGCCGCCCCGATCGTCGCCCGGATCAAGAACAGCGGCGCCCAGCACGAGGTCGCCGTCGAACTGGCCGGCATGCTCGGCATCCTCGACACCCAGTTCGTGGTCAAGCGGGTGGCCCAGCTCGCCCGTTGGGCCCGGGAGAAGGGCGGCCGCGGCGGCCCCGGCCCCGCCCGCGGCCCGCAGCAGGCGCCGTACGACACCGCCGCGCGCCCCGCCGCCCCCGGCCCCGCCCTCAACCTCCGCAACGCCGTCTACGCCACCGAGCGCGAGCTGCTGAAACTCGCCCTGCAGCGGCCGGAGCTGGTCTCCCCGGCGTTCGACGCGTACGGCGTCGACGAGTTCACCGCGGCCCCCTACGCGGCCGTACGCCAGGCCATCATGGAGGCGGGCGGCGCCGAACAGGGCGTCCACGACCCCCAGGAGTACCTGGTGCGGGTGCGGGAGACCGCCCCCGACGACACCGTGCGTGCCATGGTCACCGAACTCGCCGTCGAGGCGATCATGCGCCGCACCGTCGACGAGAACTACGCCGGCGAACAACTCGTGACCGTCCGCCGCCGGGCCGTCGACCGCCGTATCCACGAGATCCAGATCACCCTCACCCGCCTCGGCAGCGGCGGTGACCCGGCTCAACTCGCCGCCGTGCAGAACGAGTTGTGGGTGCTCCAGCAGTACGGACAGGCGTTGCGCGAGCGCGGCCCCGCCGCCCTCTGAGGCGAGGCCTCCCGGCGGGATAACCGCGCGGTCACGGACCGGACGCAAAAAGTCACCGCACGCCCCTCGTGGCGGCGATGTGTCTTACCCCACACTGGGGTGCGGTGCCTGAGTCCTCGGAGCGCGGCCGGCCCGTCCCGGACGGGTCCCACACCCCCGCCGTTCCCCTCGTCGCTCACGGGACGGACAGCGGCGAGGCCGTCGTCTCCGCCCCCGAAGTACCGCTGCCGCACCCCCTGGCAGCGATCATCCTGGAGGTCGCCCCCGTGCAGACCCAGACCCTGACCCAGACGGACAGCAGCACGCTCACGGACGGACCGGAAGCCGATACCGACGTCTACGCCGGCGTTCCGCCGCAGAGCCGGGTCGCGCTCCACCCGGAGACGGAGACGGAGACGGAGACGGAGACGGAGCCCGGTCCCTCCGCCGAGCCGGAGGGACCGCCCCCGGAGGAGCTCACGGCCGACGCCGGCGAGGCGGACGCCGAGCCCGAACCCGCGGAACCGCCCCCCGCCGCCCGCGCCGACACCGGCGGCCCCTCCTCCGACCTGTTCCGCCAGTACCTGCGGGAGATCGGCCGGATCCCGCTGCTCACCGCCGCCGAGGAGGTCGAACTCGCCCGGCGTGTCGAGGCCGGTCTGTTCGCCGAGGAGCGGCTGAGCGGCGCCCCGGACCTGGACAGTGAGCTGGCGCTGGACCTCGACCGGCTGGTGGTGATGGGCCGGATGGCCAAGCGCCGCCTCATCGAGGCGAACCTGCGGCTCGTCGTGTCGGTGGCCAAGCGGTACGTCGGCCGTGGCCTCACCATGCTGGACCTGGTCCAGGAGGGGAACCTCGGCCTGATCCGCGCCGTCGAGAAGTTCGACTACGCCCGCGGCTACAAGTTCTCGACCTACGCGACCTGGTGGATCCGCCAGGCCATGTCCCGCGCGCTGGCCGACCAGGCCCGGACGATACGCGTCCCGGTGCACGTGGTGGAACTGATCAACCGGGTGGTGCGGGTGCAGCGCCGGATGCTCCAGGAGCGGGGGTACGAGCCGACGCCCGAGGAGGTCGCCGCGCATCTGGAGCTGGCGCCGGAGCGGGTGGGGGAGGTGCTGCGGCTGGCGCAGGAGCCGGTGTCCCTGCACGCGCCGGTCGGCGAGGAGGACGACGTCGCCCTCGGGGACCTCATCGAGGACGGCGACGCGGCGAGTCCGGTGGAGTCGGCGGCGTTCCTGCTGCTGCGGGAGCACCTGGAGGCGGTGCTGTCGACGCTGGGGGAGCGGGAGCGGAAGGTCGTCCAGCTGCGGTACGGGCTGGCCGACGGGCGTCCCCGGACGCTGGAGGAGATCGGGCGGATCTTCGGGGTGACGCGGGAGCGGATCCGGCAGATCGAGTCGAAGACGCTCAACAAGCTGCGGGACCATGCCTTCGCGGACCAGCTGAGGGGTTATCTGGACTGACGCCGGGTGCGGGTGCGTGGGGGCTGATCGCGCAGTTCCTCGCGCCCCTTACGGGGCGCTCCAGCCGCCGTGCCTTTTAAGCTCACCCAGCTGCGGGCAGTCGTGCCTCCCCCAGTGCCTTAAGGGCCTGGGAGGTGCCCCCGGGCGGCACGGGTGGGCGCGGCGGCACCCCGCAGGCGCGGGCGAGTGAAATCCTCCGCCCGCGCCCACAGGGACTCGCACCCGCTCAGTCGACCTCTGCCACGGCCTGCGCGAACTGCGCCTTGTACAGGCGGGCGTACGCGCCGTCCGCCGCCAGCAGGTCCGTGTGGGCGCCCTGTTCGACGATGGAACCGTTCTCCATCACCAGGATCGTGTCCGCGTCCCGGATCGTCGACAACCGGTGGGCGATCACGAACGACGTCCGCCCGTGCGCCAGTTTGGCCATCGCCTTCTGGATCAGGACCTCGGTACGGGTGTCGACCGACGACGTCGCCTCGTCGAGGACCAGGATCGTCGGGTCGGACAGGAACGCCCGCGCGATGGTGATCAGCTGCTTCTCACCGGCGCTGACCCCCGTGCCCTCGTCGTCGATGACGGTGTCGTAGCCGTCGGGGAGGGTGCGCACGAACCGGTCCGCGTGGGCCGCCCGTGCCGCCTCCTCGATCTCGCCCCGGGTGACCTCGCGGGACGCGCCGTACGCGATGTTCTCCGCGATGGTGCCGCCGAACAGCCAGGTGTCCTGGAGCACCATGCCGATGCCGGCCCGGAGTTCGTCCCGGGACATGCGGGTGACGTCGACGCCGTCGAGGGTGATCCGGCCGCCCGAGACGTCGTAGAACCGCATGAGCAGGTTCACCAGTGTGGTCTTGCCGGCGCCGGTCGGGCCGACGATGGCGACCGTGTGCCCGGGTTCGACCGTCAGGGACAGGTCCTCGATGAGCGGCTTCTCGGGGTCGTAGCGGAAGGAGACGTGCTCCAGCGCGACCCGCCCGCGCAGCTCCGCGGGACGCTCGCCCGGCACCGGGTCGGCCCCCTGCTCCTCCGCGTCGAGGAGTTCGAAGATCCGCTCCGCCGACGCGACACCGGACTGCACCAGGTTGGCCATGGAGGCGACCTGGGTCAGCGGCATCGAAAACTGCCGGGAGTACTGGATGAACGCCTGGACGTCACCGATGGACAGCGCGCCCGACGCGACCCGCAGGCCGCCGACGACCGCCACCAGCACGTAGTTCAGGTTCGACACGAACATCATCAGCGGCTGCATCACACCGCTGTTGAACTGCGCCTTGAACCCGGCCTCGTACAGCGCGTCGTTCTGCTCGGCGAACTGCTGGGCGGACTCGTCCTGCCGGCCGAAGACCTTCACCAGGGTGTGCCCGGTGTACATCTCCTCGACGTGCGCGTTCAGCTTGCCGGTGGAGCGCCACTGCTGCACGAAGTGCGGCTGGGAGCGCTTGCCGATGCGGGTGGCGACCAGGAAGGACAGCGGCACGGTCGCCAGCGCGACCAGGGCCAGCAGCCAGGACACCCAGAACATCACGGCGAGCACGCCGACGATGGTCAGCACCGAGTTGATGAGCTGGCCCATCGACTGCTGGAGCGTCTGGCCGATGTTGTCGATGTCGTTGGTCGCGCGGGAGAGCACCTCGCCGCGCTGCCGCTTGTCGAAGTAGGACAGCGGGAGCCGGGACAGCTTGCCCTGGACGTCCTCGCGCAGCCGGTACATCGTGCGGTTCACGGACCGGTTGACGAGGCGGGTCGCCACCGCCATCAGCAGGCCGGCGACCAGGTACGTACAGAGCGCGATGAGCAGGACGTCGCCGACCTGGCCGAAGTCGATGCCCTTGCCCGGGGTGAAGTCGGTGCTCTTCAGCATGTCGGCGACGGTGCCCTGGCCGCGCTCGCGCATGCCCGCCAGCACCTGGTCCTTGGTGGCGCCGGCGGGCATCTGCTTGCCGATGACACCGGCGAAGACCAGGTCGGTGGCCCTGCCGAGGATCTTGGGGCCGATCACGTTGAGGGCGACGCTCGCGACCACGCAGACCAGCAGCAGGTAGATCGTGACGCGTTCGGGTCGGAACCGGGCGACCAGCCGTTTGCCCGAGTTCTTGAAGTCCATCGAGCGCTGGTCGGGGCCGCCCCCGCCCATCATGCGTCCCATGGGCCCGGCCATCAGGCAGCCTCCGCTTCCGTCAGCTGGGAGAGCACGATCTCCCGGTAGGTCTCGTTGTCGGCCATGAGTTCACGGTGGCGGCCGGTGCCGACGACCCGTCCCTCGTCGAGGACGACGATCCGGTCGGCGTCCCTGATGGTCGCCACCCGCTGGGCGACGATGACGACGGTCGCCTCGGCGGTCTCGCGGCCGAGCGCGGCGCGCAGGGCCGCGTCGGTCGCGTAGTCGAGGGCGGAGAAGGAGTCGTCGAAGAGGTAGATCTCCGGGCGCTGTACGAGCGTCCGGGCGATGGCGAGCCGCTGCCGCTGACCGCCGGAGACGTTCGTACCGCCCTGCGCGATGGGGGCGTTCAGCCCGCCCTCCAGCTTCTCGACGAAGCCCTTGGCCTGCGCCACCTCCAGCGCGTGCCACAGCTCCTCGTCGGTGGCGTCCGGGTTGCCGTAGCGCAGGTTGGTGGCCACGGTGCCCGCGAACAGGTACGGCTTCTGCGGGACCAGGCCGACCGTCCTCGCGAGCAGCTTCGGGTCGAGTTCCGACACGCTCTCCCCGTCCACGAGGACCTGTCCGTCGGTGGCGTCGAAGAGCCGGGAGACCAGGCCGAGCAGGGTGGACTTGCCGCTGCCGGTGGAGCCGATCACGGCGGTCACCTCGCCGGGCCGGGCGACCAGGTCGACGGCCTTGAGGACCGGCTCCTCGGCACCCGGATAGCAGAAGCCGGCGCCCCGGATCTCCAGGTGGCCGTGCCGGCGCAGTTCGGTGACCGGGGCGAGCGGCGGGACGACGCTGGACTCGGTGTCCAGGACCTCCTCGATGCGCTCGGCGCAGACCTCCGCGCGCGGCACCATCATGAACATGAAGGTGGCCATCATCACGGACATCACGATCTGCATCAGGTAGGCGAGGAACGCGGTCAGGTCACCGATCGCCATCCCGCCGCTGTCGATGCGGTGGGCGCCGAACCAGACCACGGCGATCGACGACACGTTCACCGTCGTCATGACGATCGGGAACATCAGCGCGAGCATGTTGCCGGTGGCCAGCTGCATCTCGGTCAGGTCCTTGTTGGCCTTCCCGAACCGGCCCTGCTCGTACTCGTCGCGGACGAACGCGCGGATCACCCGGTTGCCGGTGATCTGCTCGCGCAGCACCCGGTTCACCGTGTCGAGCCGCACCTGCATCGCCCGGAACAGCGGCCGCAGCCGGCGCACGATCAGGGTCACGGAGATGCCCAGCACGGGTACGACCGCCACCAGTACCCCGGACAGCGGGACGTCCAGGCCGAGGGCGAGCACGATGCCGCCGACGCACATGATGGGCGCCGACACCATCAGCGTGAACGTCATCAGGACCAGCATCTGGACCTGCTGTACGTCGTTCGTCGTACGGGTGATGAGTGAGGGCGCCCCGAAGTGACCCACCTCACGAGAGGAGAAGGACTGCACCCGGTCGAAGACGGCGGCGCGCACGTCCCGGCCGAGCGCCGACGCGGTTTTGGCGCCGTAGTAGACGGCACCGATGTTGCACACCACCTGGGCCAGCGAGATACCGATCATCAGCGCGCCGAAGGACAGGATGTAATCCGTGTCACCCTTCACCACGCCGTTGTCGATGATGTGCGCGTTGAGCGTGGGCAGGTAGAGAGTGGCGCAGGTCTGCAGGAACTGCAGCAGCACCAGGATGGAGATGGGTTTCTTGTAGGGCCTGAGATAGGTCCGCAGAAGTCGTATGAGCACGCTACGTCTCTCGGAGTCGGCGGTGGAGGCGGGGTCGCGCTTGCCCGAACGTGCGGGATCGCTTGCCCTAGGCCCCTATCGTCCGACACTCCACCCGCGTTACCTCAACCGATTAACCCGAGAGCGTAGGTCTGTTCTGCCGGTTTACGCCCGGAACGCCCCCGGATGCGTCTGCTCCCGCACCGACACGTACTGCTGCCGCACCGCCTGCCCGACCGCGAGTTCGTCACCCGGCTCCAGCACCTGGGCCGCCGCGCCCTGCCACACCGGCGGGGTCCGCGGATCCAGCGTGCCCTGCGACACGCCGAGCGCCCAGGCGGCCTGCCGGGCCGCCCCGATCGCCGCGTAGTCCGCCGGCTGCGGTACGACGACCTGCGCGCCGAACAGCATCGGCGCCGCCGCCTGCACGGCGGGCAGCTCGGCGGCCCCGCCGAGCAGGAAGACCCGCCGCACCTCCACCCCGCGGCCGCGCAGCACGTCCAGCGCGTCGGCGAGCCCGCACAGCATCCCCTCGAAGGAGGCCCGCGCCAGGTGCTCGGCCTTCATCGACTCCCGGCGCAGCCCGGCCAGCGTCCCGGCGGTGTGCGGCAGGTTCGGCGTCCGCTCGCCCTCCAGGTACGGCAGCATGACCAGCCCGTGCGACCCCGGCGTCGACTTCATCGCCAGGTCGGACAGGCTCTCCAGGTCGGGCAGCCCGAGCAGTTCGGCGGTGCCGCGCAGGGTCCGCACGGCGTTGAGGGTGGTCACGACCGGCAGGTGCATGCCGGTGGCGTCGGCGAGCGACGTGATCATCCCGGAGGTGTCGGCGAGCGACTCCGGATGCACGGCCATGACCGACCCCGAGGCCCCGAGCGACACGACGGCGTCTCCGAACCCGAGCCCGAGTCCGAACGCGGCGGCCATGGTCTCGCCGGTCCCCGCGGAGATCAGCAGCCCCTCCGGGGTCGTACCGGCCGCGTCGGAGGGACCGATCACCTCGGGCAGCATGGCCTGGTGACCGAGGGCGAGTTCGACGAGGTCGGGCCGGTAGCCGCCGGTGGCCGCCGACCAGTACCCGGTCCCGGACGCACCCCCGCGATCGGTGGTCCTGCGCACCGGCCGCCCCAGCAACTGCCAGACCAGCCAGTCGTGCGCCTGGAGCAGTACGGCGGTACGCCGGGCGTTCTCCGGCTCGGTCCTGGCCAGCCAGCGCAGCTTGGTCACCGGCTGCGCCGCCTGCGGCACACAGCCCACCGCCTGCGCCCAGGCCTCCCGGCCGCCGAGCGCGTCGATCAGGTCGGCCGCCGCGACCTGGGCGCGCTTGTCGCCGCCGACCATGGCGGGGCGGACGGTGTTGCCCTGGGCGTCGAGCGGGACGAGCGCGTTCTGCTGGGCCGACACGCCGATGGCCTGCACGCCCTCCAGGAGACCGCCGCCGGCCGCCTCCCCGAGGGAGAGCAGCCAGGCCTGCGGGTCGACGTCACTGGGGCGCCCGGCGCCGCCGTCCGGCGTGTCGAGCGGGTGCGGTGCGTATCCCTGGCGGAGCACCGCACCGGTGTCCGTGTCGCAGACCACGATGCGAGTGAAATCGGGTGAGCTGTCCAACCCGGCGACTATCCCCATGACCGAAATTCTGCCGCACACTCCGCCGTGGTTCGGCCGAGGACGCCGCAGGAGTTCGCGTGGTCCGGTGGGCGCGGCGCCGTCGTGGCTGGTCGCGCGGTTCCTCCCGCAGCCTTCGGCCGGGGCCCCGGCGCCCCTGGGCGGGACGGGTTGCCCGGCGTGAAGAGGTCACGTCACGTGTCGCTGGTGCCCCAGTCGTCCGATCCGTCGGGGTGGTTGCGCTCGCGCAGGGAGCGGACCCGGGCGGTCACCGAGTCGGGCATCCGGTCGCCGACCTTCTCGCTCACCGAGTGGATGGCCTTGCCGGCGTAGACGCGGCCCTGCTGGGCGGCGGTCTCGGCGGTGTTGCGGACGGCCGGGTTCTGGGCGACCTGACGGGCGGACTTCTTCAGCTGCTCGTAGCGCTCGCGTCCGGCACGCGTGCCGAGCACGTACCCCAGAGCGAGCCCGACGACGAACGTGAGCTTGTAGCGCATGACGGCGACCCTTCCGGTGTTGGGGAGTACCGATTGGCGGAGCACCCCCCTGCTTGCGCTAATGTATGTGTCGCAGCGAGCGCCCGCCCCCTGGCGAATACCCAGGTAGGTACGTTCGATGCAACGAGGCATTCCTCCGTAGCTCAATTGGCAGAGCAGCCGGCTGTTAACCGGCAGGTTACTGGTTCGAGTCCAGTCGGGGGAGCTCGGTCCTCCGTAGCTCAATTGGCAGAGCAGCCGGCTGTTAACCGGCAGGTTACTGGTTCGAGTCCAGTCGGGGGAGCATGCTGAACGAGGACCCCTGGTGGGGTCCTTTTTCATGTCCCCGGGAACCGCCGGGCCTGCGACGATGTCCTCAAGGTCAGGAACGTCGCAGATCGCCGACCAGCCGAAGCAGGAGATCGTATGAGCGGCTATGCTGCGGCAGACGGCGCGCACACATGTACGCGACACGCCGCTATGGGGCGGTAGCTCAGCCGGTTAGAGCAGCGGACTCATAATCCGTCGGCCGTGGGTTCGAGTCCCACCCGCCCCACCAGCGCAGGCCCTGAACTGCGGAAACGTTCAACTTGTCCTGTTGGATCGTCAACTTTGCCTGGACGGACTGAATCCGCTGCTCGTGGGTTTGGAGTCCGGCGGTGCTCGGGGGAGCCCCAGCCCGTCTGACCTGCGGCGGAGTAGACGAGTTCCGTTGTCGCTCGCCCTCCGGGCGACTGCTCTGAGAGTCGATGCCAAGACCCAGGGGCCGTACAGGGGCCGGGGCGGCGCAGCTGTGTCCGGGTCGATGGTGTCTCCAGGGCGATTCGTTGTGTCATTTGCAGGTTGCGTGGCACGGGCTGCTGTTCCCAGCGCGGCGGAGCAGGACCCCGGTTCAGCCTGCGAGGCGGTGTGCAAGATGGAGCAGATCTGCCAGGTGCAGCACCCGTCCGTCGAAGCCGGGGAGGGGGACATGGAGCAGCTGGGTCCAGTGAGCGGGGATTGCGCCCAGCCCGTAGTAGGCCCCCGCGAGGCCTCCAGTCACCGCGGCGACGGTGTCCGTGTCGCCGCCCAGGTCGATCGCCGCGCGTATCGCGTCTTCGAAGCTGGTGGTGGTGCGCAGGGCCCAGACGGCGGAGCCCAGGCAGGGCCAGACGGCACCGTTGAACTCGGTCGCCTGATCGGGGTGCCAGTCGGGCGCGAGGACGGTGGCGTAGCGGCCGCGGTGGTCGGGGTGGACATGAGCCAGGATGTCCGGGAGCGCGGTGAGGGGGTCGGTGTCCTCGAATGTGAGGCGGATGAGTTCGTGGAAGATCGCGGTGCCTTCCCAGGCCGCGCGGTCGCCGTGGGTGAGGGCAGCGACGCGGCGGGCCGAGTCCATGGTGGCTTCTTGGCCGGCGGGCGCGAAGTGGACTGCGGAGGTCGATGCCCGCATCAAGGAGCCGTTTCCCGCTGCTCGTTGGTTGACCTGGAAATGGATCGCGGCGGCGAGGTCCCAGGGCATGCCGTTGGTCAGGACGTCTTCGGTCTGCAGGCCGATGTCCTTGGGTTCTGATGCCGCCCACCGCTGGAAGCGGGCGAAGATGTCGGGAAGATCCAGTCCGCCCCGCTCCAGTAGCGACTCCGCGACCAGGACGGCCATCTGCGTGTCGTCAGTGGCCTCGCCGGGATCCCAGCCCCCGCCTCCGCACATCTCGCCACCGGCTCCAGGCGCGGGGAACCGCGCGGAGAAAGCTCCCTGGGGACCGAACTCGAAGGGGCCGCCCAGGGCGTCACCCACCGCTGAGCCGACGATCGCGCCGGCGGCCCGCTGAATCCGCTGCATTCGCGCAGGCTATCTGTGTCGCGCCTACGGCCGCGCGGCCCCATTTTTTCTTCGGCTCCTCGGATCATTGGCGGCGAACGCGTCTCGTCCACGGAGGTGCGTCGCCCGAGACACCTTGGGTCAGCGACACCCGTACAGGTCGCATAATCCCGTCAAACGCGGTGTGGCGACTGTGGATCCCGGTCCTGGGCGACGTCGAGTTCGGACATGCCGGCCCGAATCTGCCGATGCCGCATCCGTGTCGGCCTGGATGCGCCTCAGCGGACAATGTCGCTGCTCGAACCGGCGGTACTGCCGCACGCGATGACGGAACCGGTCGACTGAGCAACGCGGATCAGTGAGCCTAGGGTCTGTAGGACGAGCCGTACAGGCTCCGCCCAGGGGCGCGGCGAAATCATCGAGGGGGACCCGCCCGTCTCACGCTCGCCGTGGGCGCCGCCCTGCACGGCACCGTGGCGTTCGCGACGCAGGACACAGCCGATCCGAAGGCGGTACTCGACGGCATCGAGGGTCTGGTGCGTGCCTACTGCTGCATGGTCTCCAGCCGCGCTGACCTCTCGGAAGCCCTTCGCGCCATCCCGCCAAAACCACTTAGATCCCGAAGCAGGCGTTCTCGACCCGGCAAGTAGTGACATGCCCGCCGTCGAGGCAGCAGGTGACTGCGAGAAGTGCAGTCCTCCCATTATGACGTCAGTGGTGTATGCTGCCAGTGTAATAAATTGCAGATGGGGACGTGTGCATGGCTTGGAAGATCGTCGTGGTCGAGCCGGCTCTCTCGTGGCTTCACGAACTGCGCCGCACTGATCGCGACACCCTGATTCAGGTCAGCCAGGCTGTCACTGCCCTTCAGGAGGAAGGTCCCGCGCTGGGGCGGCCTCTGGTGGACACGATCAAGGGTTCGGTGCTGCCGAACCTCAAGGAACTCCGCCCCGGCTCGGCAGGGGCCACGGAAGTGCGGTTGCTGTTCGTATTCGACCCGGACCGCCAGGCCGTGATCCTCGTCGGCGGGGACAAAGCCGGGAACTGGTCCGGCTGGTACCGCGTTGCGGTGCCCCAGGCGGAGCAGGCCTACGCGGAGCATCTGAAGCGAATCGATGGAGAGGACGGGGCGCGATGACTGATCACCTCAAGGACCCGCAGGCCGTCTCCTGGGGAGACCTGGCAGAGGATTTCGCCTTCACTGATGCTGAGAAGGATCAGATTCAGAAGGGGGCGCAGGCGATGGTCCTGGCCTCCCGTGTGCACCGTCTTGCCGAGTTGCGGAAACGGCAGCACGCCACGCAGGCCCAGGTTGCCGAAGCCATGGGTGTCACCCAGGCCCGCGTCTCACGCATCGAGAAGGGGCAACTGGAGCGCAGCGAGGTCGACACCCTCGCTGCCTACGTCAAGGCGCTCGGCGGCAAGTTGAAGATCGTCGCTGACTTCGGTGATGAAACCTATGTTCTCGGCTGATCCGGTCGACGCGACCCAGGTCCATACGCAGTCCGGTGGACGAACCCGTCAGGGATTGTGCTCCACCCGGGACAGGGCACGGCGCGGTCGGTCGAGTGCCGGGTCGCGCCCCGACGGCCCATTCGACCAGGTCCTCGGCCACCCTGCGGACCTGGGCCACGGGAGCCTCGGCGACATCGTCGGCCGGCCGCAGCCGCGGAGCGTCCAGGATCCGGCACCAAGAGATCCGGCCCGATTCCAGCACGGCGACGTACGAGTAGAGCCAGGGCCACCCCTGGCTCCTGGTGGCGACGCGAGTCGTTGCGCGAGTGGGCACAGGGGACCGACGTCTTCCCCGCCGCCGCTGAACTGCGTCGGCGCCCCGTCACATCGGGCGGTCCTCGAGCGGGTTGCCCGTCGAATCCAGGGCGGGGGCGACCTTGTAGCGGGGCAGGTACGCCGTCGCGAGGGCTTGGAGGGTCGCGGTGGTGGGGATGGCGATGACGGCACCGACTGCGCCGAGCAGGGCCGCCCCGGCGAGTACGGAACCGAAGGCCACAGCGGGATGGACGTCGACCGTGCGGGCGGTGATACGCGGCTGCAGGGCGTAGTTCTCCACCTGCTGGTACGCCGTCGCGAAGACGATCACCCACAGGGCGTCCTTGGGCTCGACCGTCAGCGCCACCAGGGTCGGCAGGGCCGCGGCCACGTACGTTCCGACTGTGGGCACGAACTGCGAGACGACGCCCACCCATATCCCCAGGGCCACTGGGTACGGGATGCCGAGGACCAGGAAGGCCACCGCGTGGGCGAGTGTGGAGAACAGGGCGAGCAGGGCCCTTGAGTACATGTAGCCGCCGGTCTTGGCCAGGGCGACGGTCCAGGCCCGGTGCGCGGCCGGCTGCCGTTGCGGAGGGAGCAGCGACAGGGCGGCGCGGCGCAGGCGGGGGCCGTCGGCGGTGAAGTAGTACGCGAAGAGCGCGACGGTGAGCAGGTCGAAGACGCCGCCGACGACGGTGGTGGACAGGCCCCAGAGGTGGTCGGCGGCCTGCCGGGCGTACGTCTCGACGGTTCCCGTGTCGTCGGTCAGACGGTCCGCGGTGAGGGTCGTCCCGAAGGTGTCGTTGATCCGTTCGACCAAGGTGGTGAGCAGTGTCGGCAGCCGGCGCGAGACCTCGGCCGTCTGGTGGATCAGCAGGGTGAGTACGGCGGTGGCGAAACCGGCGAGCGAGGCCACGGTCACCGCGAACACGAGCAGGGTCGCGGCGGCCCGGCCCATCCCGCGGGCCTGGAGACGGGACACAGCCGGCTCCATCACCATCGACAGGAAGAAGGAGACCAGCAGCAGCACTCCGAGACCGACGAGCTGCCGGGCGGCCCAGACCGTCATCTCGAACACCGCCGTGAGGACGAGAGCGACGGCGATCGCTCTGGGCAGCCAGGCCGGCATCGGCGTCGGGGCCGGGTCGTTGGACTTGGACACGGTGGTGTGGCGTTCCTGTCTCTGGGGGCCGCGGGGCCGAGCCGCCGCTCACACCCTCCGGGGTGGTGGCGGCGGCCCGGATCTGTTCAGGCGAAGCGGCGGACGAACGTCAGGGCCGTTTCGGCGACTTCCTGCCAGCCGCTGTCGATGGTGAGGGCGTGGCCCCGGTTCGGTATCTCGGTGATCTCGGTGACGCCGGGGTTGTGCAACTGCTGTTTGTAGGAGGCGTTCGCGATGGCCCACGGGACGGTGTGGTCCTTCTCGCCGGAGATGATCAGCAGCGGGCCGCGGTCGGGGTTCTCGGTGTCGACCTTCGCCTCCGTCCAGGGGTTGAGGTTGGCGGTGGCGGCCTGGAAGATCGGCGCGCCGGGTGCCGGGACGGCGAACGTCTCGAAGAGTTCCTTCGCCTCCTCCTCGCTGACCGCGTTGGCGAAGGCGTAGCGGAACTGTTCGAAGGTGAGCGGGACCGCGCGGTGCCGGTTGGCCGGGTTGCTCAGTACCGGCGCGGACGAGCGGAGCGCGGAGACGGGCAGGGGCAGGACGCCGCGGAAGGGGGCCGGGTCGATGGCGACCGACGCGACGGAGAGGCCGCGGCCGGCGAGGATCTGGGTGAGCAGGCCGCCGAAGGAGTGGCCGATGACGGCCGGCTTGCGGTCGAGGCGGCCGATCAGGTCCGCCAGGTGGTCGGCGACCTGCCCGACGGTCTTGCCGGCGAACACCTCGGGGTGGCTGTTCGCCTCCGCCACGGTGTCCGGGTCGTCGGGCCAGGAGAGCGAGACGGCGGCGTAACCCGCCTGGTCGAAGTACTCCGCCCAGCGGTCCCAGCTGCTGGGCAGCAGCCACAGCCCGTGGACGAAGACCACGGGTGTCCTGCCGGAGTCGTTGGCGGCCTGTATCTGGTGTTCATCGTGTGCGGACATGGCGGCAGGCTAGGAAGCGCGGGACGCGGGTCGCGACCGTCAGATGACGGGTCCGTCGACGTATTCGACGTGTCCGTCGCCGTGAGCCGCCCGTGCCTGGGCCCCGAGGGCGTCGCGCAGCGCCGCGCGGGAGCGGATGCCCAGCTTGGGGAAGATGTTGTACAGGTGGGTGCTGACCGTGCGCGGGGAGATGTACAGCCGGGCGCCTATCTCCTTGTTGCTGAGCCCGGTGGCCGCCAGGTCGGCGATCTGGAGTTCCTGGCGCGTCAGCAGGCCTTCCGCGTCGAGCGGTTCCGGCTCCGCCGGCGGCGTCAGGGCGGCGAGCTCCGTAGCGGTCGCGGCGGCCCAGGGGACGGCGCCCAGCTCCTCCAGCGTGTGCAGTGCGGCCGTCAGGTGCTCGCGGGCGGCCTCCGGGTCGCGGCCGTGGGCGCGCAGCCAGCGGCCGAAGGCGAGCTGGACCCGGGCCCGGTCGAAGGGGGCGTGGACGTCGGCGACCGCCAGCGCCCGCCGGAATCCGGCCTCGGCCGTCTCCACCGGACCGGCGAGGGCCGCCGCCGCGTGCGTCAACAGCGCCAGCCGGGGCGAGAGTTCCCCGAGACAGGCGCTCCGCGCCATCGCGACGTGGACGCGTGCCTCGGCGGTCCTGCCCGTGTACACGGCCGCCTCCACCAGGTCGTACACGGACCAGATCGCGCGCGGGTTGAGCGGGGGGAGGGTTCCGGGTGGGCTGACCAGCGCGCAGTCGTGGTACGCCGTCTCGTAGTCCCCCCGCCCCAGGGCGAGCAGCGCGCGGGCCTGCCGGGCGGATACCTGGAGCAGACCCAGACGGCGCGGTTCGCTCCAGGCGAGGATGGTGCGGGTGAGCGTGCCGACGGTCTCGGCGTCGCCCCGGACGGCCGCCACCAGGGCGAGCTGGGAGGCGAGCCGGAATCCCGCGAGGCGGTGCCCCAGCTCCTCGGCCATCGCCAGGCCCTCCCGGGCCAGCGCCTCGGCCTCGGCGAAACGGCCGGCGAAGAAGGCCTCGTGACCGAGGAGGATGGTGCCGTAGGACCACTGCACGAAGGTGCCGCCCTCCCGGGAGCGCCGGGCGACCCGCATCCAGTGCTCGCGGTACTCGGAGGCCTCGTCGAAGTAGACGCTGAGCATGGAGAGCTGGGTGACCGGCCGGGGGCCCGCGTCGGGCGGGAGGGCGGCGAACGCCCGCCGGATCCGCCGCCGGACCTCCGGGGCCCGCTCCTGCGGGGCGTCGAAGGCCAGGCAGTAGAGCCGCACCTGGTCGGGGGCGTCCTGGCAGCGTTCCAGCACCTCCGGCCACAGATCGGTCCGCTGGGCGTAGAACGCCACCAGCGTGAGCAGGAACTGCAGTTCGCCGACGACCTCGCGGACCGCGGCGGGCGACGGCTGCCGCCCGGCACCACTCGTCTCGGCACCGCCTGTCCCGGCACCGCCTGTCCCGGCACCGCCCGTCTCGGCACCGTCCGTCCCGGTGGCGAGCAGTCCGTCGATCACACCGGTCAGCAGCCGGTGGGCGGCCGTCGCGTCCCCGTCCGTCTCCAGCAGCGCGTACACCCTGGCCAGGGTGGCGCGCGCGGTGTCCTGGGGCGAGGCCCGCTCCCCGTACCCGTCGTCGACGAGGACCGCGGTGACGTCGAGGGCGCCGGACTGGGCTGCGGCGTACGCCGCGTGCGCCAGCCGTCGGCTGCGCTCGGCCGGCTCCGGGCTGAGCTCCGCGGCCCGGCGCAGCGCGGTCACCGCGAGGGCGGCGCTGCCGCGCCCGAGGGCCGCGTGCCCCGCCTGCTCCAGATCGGCCGCGAGGTGCTCCTCGGGCCCCAGGGAGGCGGCGACCAGGTGCCCGATCCGGCGTTCCGGGTCCCGTTCCAGTGCTTCGGCCAGAGCGCGGTGCGCCGCCCGCCGTTGCCCCGGCCGGCAGGTGCGTACGACGGCCGAGCGGACCAGCGGATGTCGGAAGACCAGTCGGCCGGCCCGAGCGTCCACCCGCACCAGGCCCGCCTCCTCGGCGGCCGGGAGCGCGGCGTCGGCCGCTTCCATCCCGCCCGGATACGCCGCCCAGACCGTGCCCAGCCCGCCGGTCCCCTCCAGCGCGGCGACCAGCAGCAACTCCAAGGTGGCCGCGGGTAGTTCACGGAGCCGGGGGGCGAACAGGGCCTCCAGCCGGTCGTCCACGGGCAGGGACAGCGGCAGCGGGGCGGCACCGGCGAACTGCTCCCGGGTGAGCAGGGCGGGAAGCTCCAGCAGCGCCAAGGGATTGCCCGCGGCCTCCTGGAGCAGCCGTTCGGAGGCGGGCGGGGCCAGCCCGGGGTGGGCCGCCCGCAGCAGGGCGGCGGCGGACCGCTCGTCCAGTGTCTCGACCCGTCGGCGCAGCAGTCCGTGCCGATCGAGCGCGTGCGCATGGCCCGCCCGGGCCGCAACCAGCAGGTCCACCGGAAGTCCGGACAGTCGGCGCGCCACGAACTCCAGGACGTCGCCGCTCGCCCGGTCGAGCCACTGGACGTCGTCGATCACGACGAGGACCGGGCCGTCCTCCGCCGTGCGCCGCAGGACTTCGAGTACGGCGACGGAGGCCGCGAAACGCTCCGGCGGCGCCTGGGCCACCGAGCTGCCGAGGACCCCCTCCAGTACCGCACGCTGCCCCGGCGGCAGCCGGTCGAAGCCGTCACGCATGCCGAAGAGCAGCTGGTGCAGGCCGGAGTAGGCCAGCGTGACCTCGGACTCCACGCCGGCGAAGCGCAGCACCCGGAACCCCGAGGCCCGTGCGCCGCCCGCGGCGGCCTCCAGCAGCGCGGTCTTCCCCACGCCGGCCGGGCCCTCCAGCAGGACGGCCGTCCCCGCGCCCCCGTCCGCCAGCCGCCGGCGCAGCTCCGCGAAGAACTCCAGGTCCGCCGATCGCCCCAGGAGCCCGACGGCGTCCCCGCCGACGGGCCCGGGGCCGGACGAGTGCTCGATGGACATGCGGACTCCTCACCATGCTCAGTGGCCGCCGGGAAGGCGACGGCGGACAGACCGTCAGGTGACGTATGGCCCGACGCGGTCGCCGGGCCCTGGAATGGCTCCCGGTGCGCCGGTCCCGGTACACCGGAGCGGCTACGAAAGGCGGCAGGGCGCCGAGATGATCTCCAACCTGACCCGGATGCGGGCCATCGACGACGCGTGGAACGAACGCGACTGGGCTGCGTACGAAGCGCTCCTCGCCCCGGACCTGACGGCCTGGGCCGCCGGTGACGAAGACCCGCACGGACGGGCCGAACACGTCGTCCGGGCAAGGGAGTTCTGCACCCTCTTCCCGGAGAACCACGTGGTCACCCAGCCCTACGTGGCCGCGTTCGGACACGGTGACCAGACGTGCACCGTCGCCCGGTTGCGCGGACGCGTGACGCGGCCGGTACGGCTCCCCGACGGGACCGAGGCGGCGGCGACCGGCCGAGCCTTCGACGTCGCGTTCACCACGGTCTGCCGCTGGCGGGCCGGGGCGATCGTCGAGCAGTACGAGTTCATCGACCAGGAGTCCCTGCGGCGGGCCCTGGGTATCGGGTCGTGAACGGCGGGCGGTTATCGCCCATGGTGATCCCTTCGTCGGTGAAGCCGGAGCAAGCTGGAAGAGGCATGCGTCGTCACCGTAGGTCCCGGGCCGGGCCCGCCGAATCCTTGAGACCCGTAGTCCGCCCGTCCTGCGGCCCCCCGGCCCCGGACCCGGCCGCGTCGCGCGGATTGCCCCCGTCGCCCCCGTCGCCCCCGGCACCCCCATCCACGAGTGCCGCCAGCGCGTCCCGCAGTTGCCCTCGGGCCGTCACGCCCAGCTTCCGGAAGGTCTTGCGCAGGTGGTACTCGACGGTGCTGGGGCTGAGGAACAACTGCGCCGCGATGTCCCGGTTCGGCACGCCCGCGGCGGCCAGCCGGGCGATCCGCGCCTCCTGCGGAGTGAGATGGACGGCGGACTCCACCGGGCGGTGCCGCAACCGCGCGCCCGTGGCGGCCAGTTCGGTCCGGGCGCGCCGGACGTAGAACTCGGCGCCGACGGCCTCGAACAGGGCGAGAGCGGTCCGCAGACTGTCCCGTGCCTCGCGCCGCCTTCGCCGCCGGCGCAGCCACTCGCCGTAGACGAGGTGCGCGCGGGCCGTCTGCGGCCGGGCCGCGGACGACTCCAGGTGCTCGATCGCCTCCAGGTACAGCTTCTCAGCCTCGTCGTCGTCCGCGACCAGCGCCCGCGAGCGGGCCAGCAGGCCCAGGGCGACGGGGGTGCCGCTGGCGGTCGCGACGGTGTGCAGTCGGGTCAGGGCGGCCCGCGCGGTCTCCGGGTCCCCGGACCGCTGGGCCGCCTCGACCAGTTCCGGGAGGACGTTCGCGCTGGTCGGCCCAGGGGTGTCGGCGGCGAACACCCGCCGGCCGTGGGTCAGCGCGGCCGGGTAGTCGCCCAGCGCCACCTCCAACTGGCACAGGGCCAGGTGCGGGACGAGGGCGCCGTAGTGTTCCCGGCCCGCAGCCGTCGCCTCCCGGATGTGGGCCCCGGCCGCCTCCCGCGCGGCCTGCTCGGGGCCGGTCACGCAGTACAGCAACTCGACACCGCCGCCCGTACGACCCTGCTGCCGTGTCGTCAGATCGGACAGGTCGGCCGCGGCCCGGCCGAACTCCGCCGCCGCCGTGAAGTTGCCCCGCCACAGTTCGGGTATGGCCCGCAGCAGCAGCGCCAGCGACAGGGCGCCGTGCGCGCCCCGGGCCCGGGCCAGTTCGACCCAGCGCGAGGTGAGCGCCAGCAGGCCCTCCAGGTCCCACATCTCGCCGGCGAGCACACTGCCCAGGTTGAAACCGCGCAGCTCCTCGCTGCCGAGCAGGTTCCGCACGCAACGCCGGTAGAGGGGGTAGGCGGCCTCGGGACCGTCGAGCAGCCGGGTGGTCAGCGCGGCGCTGATCAGGTCGGTCGGAGAGGCGGAGTCCGGGGCGCCGGGTGTCAGTGCGCGTACGGCCCGCGCCACCGCAGTCATGTCGGCCTTGCCGGTCCAGGTGGCCGCCTCCAACGCCTGGAACAGCGTGTCCCGGGCGGCCCGTTCGTCGTCCGGCAGCAGCAGTTCCGCCGCCTCCAGCAGCAGCGGGACCGTCTCCCGTACCTGTCCCTGGGCGAACCGGATCGCGGCCAGCAGCCGCAGCCGTTCCGCCCGTCCGGACCCGGCCCCGGGCAGCGGAGCGACCCGCCGGAGCAGGGCCTCGGCGGCGACCGGGTTGCCGGTCTCCAGGGTCGCCCGCGCCGCCGCCAGCAGTCTGCCGGGCCGGCGCGCCTCGTCCGTGGTCAGCTCCACGGCCCGGCCCAGCAGGCGCGCCGAGGCGGCGTAGCCACCGCGGTCCACCGCCCGCCGCGCCGACCGTTCCAGATCGCGGGCGAGATCCTCGTCGGGATGGACCGCGGCGAGCGCCCGGTGCCACACCCGGCGGTCCGGGTCGTCCTCCTCGGCGGCCAGCGCCTCGTGAGCCAGCCGGCGCTCCTCGGCCGCCGCACCGTGGTACACCGCCGAGCGCAGCAGCGGATGTCGGAACCCGACCCCCTGCCCGAACACCAGGAACCCCCGCTCCTCGGCCGCCACGGCCGCCGCCCGGCCGGCACCCAGCCGGCCCGCGGCCCGCCACACGAGGTGGGCGTTGCCGGAGGTCTCGGCGGCGGCCACCAGCAGCAGGGTCCGGGTTGCGGCCGGGACCGCTGCCACCCGGCGCCGGAAGACCTCTTCGATACGGCGCCCCACCGGCAGGGGGTCCGGGAGCGCCGCCGCGCCCGTCAACTGCTCGGCCGACAGTTCCCGGGCCAGTTCCAGCAGGGCCAGCGGATTGCCGCGGGTGCCCGCGACCAGCCGCTCGGCGACCCGGTCGTCGATGTGCGCACCGCTGATCAGCTCTCTGGCGATGTCCGCCGGGAGCCCCTCCAGACGGAGCTCCGGCAGCCCGGCGAAGACCGGGTCGCCGTCGCCGTCGGGGTCGCGGATGCCGAACAGCAGGGCGATACGGTCGGCTCCGGCGCGGCGGGCGACGAAGGCGAGGGCGTCCGCGGACTCCCGGTCCAGCCACTGGGCGTCGTCCACGACGCATACGACGGTCTGCTCGGCCGCCGCCTCCGTCAGCAGACCCAGCGCGGCGAGGCCCACCAGGAAACGCTGCGGCGCGGGACCGGACTCCAGGCCGAACGCGGTGCTGATCGCCCGGCGCTGCGGCTCGGGCAGGGCGGGCAGACAGGCCATGAACGGCGACAGCAGCAGGTGCAGTCCGGCGTACTGCAGGTCGGACTCGGACTCGATCGCCGCGATGTGGCTCACCCGGGCGGAGCCGGCCACGGCCACCGCGGTCCGCAAGAGCGACGTCTTGCCGACCCCGGGCTCACCGCGTACCGCCAACACCCCACCGTCGCCGCCGTCCGCCCGCCCGACGACATCCCGCACAGCGGCCAGTTCGGCGGTACGGCCGAGGAACCGGGTGTCGGCCGGGAACAGTTCGTGATTCACGCCGTGAAACATGTCGGGAGACATGGGACTCCTTCCGCCTGCCCGGCCGTTCAGGCCCGGGTGCCGTCGGCCGGACGGCTCCGCGCGCGCCATTCGCCCGGCGGGATGCCGTAGGTCTCCTTGAACAGCCGCCCGAAGTGACTGGCGTCGGTGAAGCCGTGACCACGTGCCACGGAGGCGACCGTCTGCCGGAGCTTGTGCGGGTCGGCCAGGTCGGCTCGGCACGCCTCCAGCCGGCGGGCGCGGATCCACGCACCCAGTTCGATGTCCGAGCGGGCGAGGACGGCGTACAGGCGCCGGACGGAGATGCCGAACTCCCCGGCGATCCGCGCCGCGCTCAGCGCGGGATCGTCGATCCGGCGCTGTACCTGCTCCATGATCCGCAGCGCCAGCGTGTCCTCCAGCGGACCCCGGGCCAGGTCCGCCGCACCCAGCTGGGTGGCGATCACCGCCCGGACCAGTTCGACGGTCGACCGGTCCAGCTGTTGTACGGCGGGACTTTCCGGCAGCGCGCGCGAGTCGGCCAGCCGCGAGAGATGGGCCGCCGCCAGGGCGGCCACCGGGTTGGCCGGCCCGAGCCGGGTCGCCGTGATCCGCCCGAGCAACCGGTCGGGCAGGGCGAGACCGGCACGCGGCAGGCAGAAGTAGTGGTGGTGGGTACCGCTCGCGTTGACCGCGGTGAAGGGCCGCGCGCTGTCCACCAGGACCAGGTCGCCGGGGCGGACGACGGCCTCACGGCCGTTCTGTACGACCGTGGCGGTGCCCGATCGCTGCACGGCCAGGATGAGCCGCGTCTGTGAGCCGTCCCGGGCCTGCCGCGGGGTGCGCCGGATGGTCAGGGGAGTGGTCCGGGCGGAGAACTGGGTGAGCCCTCCGACCTGGCGGATCAGACCCCGCGCCGCGATGGCGCCGGCGCCGTGGTGGTCGACGTCCACCCACAGGACCGAGGGGCCGACGGCGGCGCGGAGCGCCTCGGCCCGGTCCACCGGGGCCAGGTCCCGCACGTCGAAGGTCACGGCCGTCATGATCGGTTCCTCTGGGCTGCTCGAACGGTCGACGCCGGCCGCGGCAGGCGCGGCCCGTCCCGAGAATAGGCGCCCGGCGCGGCACCGGAACCGGCGCTGCGTGCACGGCCGTCTGCGCACCGTGCACGCCGGCTCCCCGGCTGCGCACACGGGCCTGCCCGAGGGCCATCTCGGTCGGTTACGCTCCCCGGAACGCATGAAGACGCAGTGGAGCACCTCGACGTACACCGTCGACGACCGGGCCGAGGCGATACGGCAGACGATCCGGGACCGCGTCGTACCGGTGCACATCGCGCTGCCCGAACGGCCCGAGGACGTGCACTGCGAGGTGTCGATCACCGGCATCGGACGCGTCCAGCTCAGCACCGTGCGGGCCAGCCCGGCGACCGTCGAGCGGTCCCTGCGGCTGGCCGCGGCCGACTGGGAACCCTGCCTCTTTCTCAGCCTCCAGCGCGTCGGCACCAGCAGCGTCGTCCAGGACGGCAGAGCTGCCGCCATCCGGCCCGGCACCCTCGGCTTCTACGACACCCGCCGCCCGTACACCCTGCTCTTCGACGGCGGGGTGGACACGCACTTCTTCCGGATACCGGTGGCCGAACTGGGCCTGCCGGACGCCGTGCTCGGCGACGTCACCGCGCGCGTGCTCGGCGACGGCGACTCGGTCGCGGCACTCGGCGCCTCCTACCTCTCCCGGCTGGCGGCCGTCCCCGACCTGCACAGCGGCCCGGCGGCGGAGCACCTGGCCGCGACCACCCTGGAGATGGTCCGGGCCGTGATCGCCGACGCCTGTGACCTGGAGGTGGCGGCCCGCGCGGCCCGCGAGGAGACCCTCGGCCCGCGCATCCTGGAGTACCTGCGCCGCCATCTGACCGACCGTGACCTCACACCGGGCGCGGTGGCGAAGGCCCACCACATCTCCCTGCGCCACCTCTACGCGGTACTCGCCCGCGAGGGCGTCAGCCCCGGCGAGTGGATTCGCCGGCAGCGCCTCGAAGGGGCCCGCCGGGAGCTGGCCGCGCCCGGATCCCGTCGCGACACCATCGCCGCCGTGGCCCACCGCTGGGGCTTCACCGACGCCTCCCGGTTCGGCCGGTCCTTCAAGGAGGCGTACGGCATGACCCCACGCGAGTACCGGGACCGGCCGCACGCGGGCTGAAGGGGCGTCCGGCTGAAGGAGCGTCCGCCGCCGTTCGCGGTGCGAGTGCCGGACTTGCGGTACGTGCTCTGACGCGTCGCCGTCCCACCGCTCGCCGTGCGAGTGCCGGACCGGCCGCACGCGGGCTGAAGGGGCGTCCGGTTGAAGGGGCGTCCGCCTCCGTTCGCGGTGCGAGTGCCGGACTTGCGGTACGTGCTCTGACGCGTCGCCGTCCCACCGCTCGCCGTGCGAGTGCCGGACCGACCGCACCCGCCCCGACGCGTATCCGCCCCCGGGCCACCGCGCGAGGCGCTCTCCGACGCGTCCCATCCTCCCCGGTCCGCACCCCGCCCGCCTGGGTCATCCGACGATGCCGGGCCGCGGCGGAGCCGTCGCAGCTCATCGTCATTTGACGCATCCGGACGGCGGCCGTCGCGGCCCACGATGAGGGCGTTCCCAGCGACATCGGAAGGTACCCATGGCGCAACTCAGCCAGTACGACCACGCGGAAGCCCTGGTCGACGGAGCCCACGAAGTCTTCGGCTTCCATCCCGGATACCGTGCCCTGCACGCCGACGGCCGGATCTACCGCGGCGCCTTCCGCGCCCTGCCGGCCGCCCGCAACTACACCCGCGCCGCCCACCTCCAGGGCGACCTGATCCCGGCCTCGGTGCGCTTCTCCAAGGGCGGCGGCCGCCCGGACGCGCCGTTCGGCGCCACCGTCGGCATGGCCACCCGCTTCTACCTGCCCAACGGCCGCACCACCAACCTGGTGATGCTCAGCCAGCTCCTCTTCCCGGCCCGCCGCCCCGAGGACCTCCTCGAAGCCATCGCGCTGGCCGCGCCTGCGGAGCCCGGCGGCCCGCTGGACAAGGCGGCCCTGCGGCCCTTCCTGGCGAAACACCCCGAGGTCGCGGACGTCCTGCGGATGCGCGCCGCCTCGCTGGCCCCGATCAGCTTCGCGCACAGCGAGTTCCACGCCGTGCACGTCTTCCGCTACCTCGACGAGGACGACGTCCTCACCAACGTCCGCTGCCACTGGATCCCGCGGGCCGGGGTCGAGGGCCGGCCCGTCGAGGAGCTGGCGGCGATGGACCGCGAGGTCCTCCTGGACGAGTTCGACGAGCGCCTGGCGACCGGCCCGGTCGGCTTCGACCTGGTCCTGGAGATCGGCCAGGACGGCGACCCCCTCGACGACCCGACCGCCCTGTGGCCCGAGGACCGGGAGCGGGTCACCGTCGGCACCCTCCAGATCAGCGCACCCACGACGCCCGAAGAGCTCGGCGACCCCGTGATGAACCACGACCCGACCAAGGTCACCGACGGCATCGAGCTCAACGACGACCCCATCCTCCAGGCCCGTCGCGGGGTCTACGAGGTCTCCGCCGCGTACCGGACCGGCGGCTGGCACACCTGCCCGTTCGCCAAGCACTACGAGTGACACGCCCATGAAAAAAGTGACCCGGACCACCCACCTGTCACGACTGAGAACAGCCTTCGAGGAGAAGCACGCCATGACCGACACCACCACCCCGGCCATCGACGTCACCGACGAGCGTTACGCCCACGCCCAGCCCATCAGCGACCAGCCCGACGGCCCGGGCCGCCGCATCGGAAAGAAGGGCGAGCTCACCATCATCACGCCGCTGACCCCGAACGGGGGCAAGATCTTCCGCGAGCGGGTGGCGAGCATCCAGGCCCAGGCCGGCTACTGGGAGACCAAGGTCGGCACGGTCGACAACTTCCGCATCCTGCTCTTCGACAACGACACCCGGATGCTCATCACCCTCGTCTACGACGGCGACTTCAAGCCCTATCTGGCCGACATCGGCCGCGCCCAGCCCTGGCTGGACGAGATCTTCGGCGAGATCGTCGAGGGCTACAACGGTTACGACGACCCGGGCACCCCGGAGCTGGTGATCTCCCGCTCCTACTCGGCGGACCTGTACTTCCACGCCACCTCGGACAGCAGCGTCCACGACGTGAAGCGCATGAAGCGTCTGGGCGACGCCCTCTCCGAGGTTCTCGATGCGGCCAACTGACGCCGTCGGTGCCCTGGATCTGGACCGGATCCAGGGCACCATCCTCCGCGAACGGCCGCTGCCCTACTTCGGCTCCTACCTGCTGTACGAGGTCGGCGACGCCGCCGAGGGCCGCGCCATGCTGCGCCGGCTGCTGCCCCACGTGACCACCGCCGCCGGCTGGGAGCACCCGGACGGGGACGCCTGGCTCAACGTCGTCCTCACCCACCCGGGTCTGGCCCGCATCGGGCTGCCGCAGGAGATCCTCGACGGCTTCCCCCGCGAGCTGCGCGAACCGATGCGCACCCGCAAGGCGTTCCTGGGCGACATCGGCGAGAGCGACCCGGCGCACTGGGACCTGCCCGAGCACGGCTCCTTCGACATAGGGGTGCTGCTGATGGCCCCGGACGAGACCGCGTTCGCCGAGAAGCTGGCGATCGGCCACGGAGCCCAGGAGGACCTGCCCTCCGTGCGCCGGGTGAGCCGTCTCGACATCCGCACCCCGGACAACCTGCGCGAGCACTTCGGTTACGCCGACGGCATCAGCCGCCCGTACATCGAGGGCCAGGGCGGCACTCCGAGGCGCGGCCAGAGCCTCGCGAAACCGGGGGAGTTCGTCCTCGGGTACGTCAACGAACTGGGCCGGACCGCCACCGGCCCGGGCCCCGAGGCGCTGTGGCGCAACGGCACGTATCTGTCCATCCGCAAACTCCACCAGAAGGTCGCGGAGTTCCGCCGTTTCCTGACGGCACGGTCCGAGGACGAGTACGGCGCCGAACTGCTCGCCGCGAAGATGGCCGGCCGCTGGCGCAGCGGCTGCCCGCTGGCCCTGTCGCCGGAGAAGGACGTGACCGTGGAGCCCGAGCGACTCAACGACTTCGCCTACTACGACGACGACCCGCGCGGCCTGCGGACCCCGATCGCCTCCCACATCCGCCGGGTCAACCCGCGGGACGCGCTCAAGGACACCATCGTCGACGTCCGCCTCCATCAGCTTCTGCGCCGGGGGGCCGCCTACGGGCCGATGCTCCCCGAGGGCGTCCTGGAGGACGACGGCGTCGACCGGGGCGTGGTCCTGGCCTTCGCCAACGCCGACCCGGCCCGGCAGTTCGAGTTCGTCCAGTCCCAGTGGGTCAACGACGGCGACTTCATCTCGGCCGGCGCCGACCAGGACCCGCTCGCGGGCAACCACGTCACCGAAGCCGACTTCAGCTACGCGGCGAAGCCGGTGCGGCGCCGCCTGCGCGGCCTGCCCGCGTTCGTGGTGACCAAGGGCGGCGAACACGTCTTCCTGCCCGGCGTCAACGGCCTGCGGTACCTGGCCGACGGCCGCTGGTGAGATCCGTCGGTTCATCCGCGAGTCCAGTCATGAATCCACGAGGAGAAGAAACGTGTGGTCCTCCCCCTACGCCTGGAGAGGCGTCGTGGCCGTCGTCCTCGGCCTGACCGCGGTCGTCTGGCCGGGCATCACCGTCGGTGCCCTGGTGATCCTGTTCGCCGTGAACTGTTTCATGAGCGCCGGGAACGACGCCGCCGTCGCGTTCCGCGGTGACCGCGCCGGCCCCGTCGTCGGCCATCTCCTGCTGGCGTTCGTCTCGCTCGCCGCCGGAGTGACCGCGCTCGTGTGGCCCGGCATCACCGCCCTGGCGCTCGCCGTGTGGATCGCGATCTGGGCGGTCGTCGCCGGTCTGTTGGAGGTCGGGTTCGGCTTCCGGCGCGGCGCGCCCGCAGGCAACCGCGCGATGTGGATCCTGAGCGGCCTGGCCACCCTGGCCTTCGGTGTCGTCCTCGCCGTCCGTCCCGATGTCGGCGTTCTCACCCTCGCCACCCTCTTCGGCTTCTACGCGATCGTCTACGGCGTCTCCGCCCTGGTGACGGCCGCGCACACCGCACCCCGTACGCAGCCCGACCCGAACCAGGACGAAGGAAGCCCGCAGTGGACGTGAACGGAAGGACCGTCGTCGTGACCGGCGGTGCCAGTGGCATCGGTCGGGGCCTCGCGACCCGGTTCGCGGCCGAGGGGGCGCGGGTGGTCGTCTCCGACCTCGCGGCGCGGACTCCGGCCGTGACCGCCGGACTCCGGTACGTCCAGGCCGACGTCAGCAAAGAAGCCGACATCGAACGGCTCGTCGTCGACGTCCTCGACCACGAGGGCCCTATCGACCTGTTCTGTTCCAACGCCGGGATCGGCCACGAGATGGACCCGATGACCCCCCAGGGCGTCTGGGACAAGGTGTTCGCCGTCAACGTGATGAGCCATGTCTGGGCGGCCCGGCACGTCCTGCCCCACATGCTGGAGCGGGGCGAGGGCTATCTGCTCAACACGGCCTCGGCCTCCGGGCTGCTCACCGAACTCACCAGCCCCGGTTACGCGGCCTCCAAGCACGCGGCGGTGGGATTCGCCGAATGGCTCGCGTTCACCTATGCCGACCGGGGCATCCGCACCTCGGTGCTCTGCCCGGAGGCGGTCCGCACCCCGATCCTCGACGCGGCTCCGTACCTGCTGAGCAATGCGATCACCGTCGAGGCAGTGGCGGAAACCGTGATCCAGGCACTCCGCGACGAACAGTTCATGATCTACACCCACCCAACCACACCGGTCCGCTTCCAGCAGAAGGCCGCGGACTACGAGGCGTACATCGCCGAGCTGCGCGTACGACGATCGGAGGCGACACGGGGCGCGCGCTGAGGAACTGGGTGGATGCGGCGGTTACTTTGGCCGGCGTCCATCTCGAAGATCCTCAGGGGCCGTCGAGGGGCCGCAAGGACAGGAACGCATCCCCAAGCACTGCATGGGGCTGACGTCGATCAGCGCGTCTGACCTGCAAGAACGGCGCGAATCGGCGATGATCGACAAGGCCCGCCAAGATCCCCGAAGGACGGAGACGTCCTGGTAGCCGGCGGCGGTCGTCCGTCGGCTCCGGTGACCGCTGTCGTCGGTCGCCGAGCCCGCGCCGCCGGGGCGGTACGCGGGCTCGGCCGGCAGGAGATCCAGGTCGCGGGCGCCGGCGGCGGTCAGGTCGCGGGTCTCTTCGCCGGTTTCTGGCCTACGCCGGGTCGGCCGGGGTGTGGAGGTGGGACAGGACGTCCTTCAGGGGGAGGTCGAAGCGGTCCTTGTCGGCGGTCCAGTGGCGCATCACCGTGGCGCTGGCCTCGGCCAGGGCGGGTGGCAGGCCGGCGGAGCGCAGGGCGGCGGCCACCTCCTCCATCTCGGGGGCCCAGCGCCAGGCGCGGGCCGCGAGGCTGGGCAGGTAGTCCACGTCGGCGAGGATGCCGTGGGTGATCGACTCGGCCTCCAGGGCCAGTTCGTCGGCCACGCCGTGGCTCGCGGCGAGTGCGTGCGAGACGGCGGCGAGCGCGCGGGCGGACTTCTGGAAGGACGCGAAGGCCATCTTCAGGGCCGACGCGGCACCGACCCCGGCGTCCAGCGGTCTGGCCAGCACAGCGGTGCCCTCGAACAGCGCGGCGGCCCGGCCGGCCGCCTCCCGGTCGCCGCTCAGGTGGAGCCGGGGCGGGGCGCCCGCGCCGGGGGGAGCGCCGATGATCGAGCCGTCGACCATGACGACACCATGGTCCAGGCAGGCGTCGGAGATGCGGCGGGCCCGGTCGGGGCTGATGGCGTTCGCCTCCACGTAGACACCGCGGAACGGGTGGCCGAGGACCTCCCGGGCGACGTCCTCCGCCGCGTGCGGTGGGCAGATCGACAGCACCAGGTCGCTGACGGCCAGGGCGGCACCGAGCGACTCGGCCGCCTCCAGGCCGGCCGCACGCGCCCGCTCGACGCTGGCCGGGCCCCGGCCGGCCGGGACATGGAGCACGCGGGTGCCGGTGCGGCGGGCCTCGGCGCCGACCTTGGCGCCCATGGCGCCGGGGTGCAGGAGGGTCACTGTGGTCATGAGCCTCACGGTACGTGTGCCGTGCGTCAACGCCCGGTCCGTTGAACGGGACGGTTCGCGACAGGGCGCGCGAGGCGTACCACGCTGACTACGACGATGTACGCCTGCCGGCACGGCTGTGCGGCACTCGGCGTGCCCGGCACCCGGAAAGGCCGAGGGGAGGTACGCCATGGAGAAGACCGTCGTCACCAGTGACCCGCAGAGCAACGAGCGGGAGTCGGTCAAGGTCGAGGTCGGGATCACCGTCAAGTTCTGACGCCCTTCCTCCGCCACAGGCCGCCCGGCGCTTCCGGTGCATCCGCCGCATTCGCTGCCACGCACCGGAAGCGCGTCCCCGGACCGGAGAAGAGGAACCGTGGAGAAAGTCGTCGTCAACAACGATCCGCAGGCACCGTCCCAGGAAGACGCCCGGTCGACGTTCATTTCGGTGATGGTCTACGTCACGAAGTACTGATCCTTTCCCTTTGTTCCTGTGCTTCGACCGGCGCTTCGCCCGCGCGGAGCGCCGGATCCCACTGGAGGGCACATGAAGGTCACCCTGGTCTGCATGCCGTGGGCCACCACGGCGACCCCTTCGCTGGCGCTCGGAATCCTCTCGCGCAGGATCGCGGACACCCGTCCGGGGACCGAGGTCGAGACCGTCTACGCCAACATCGACTTCGCCGACTGGATGCACGAACAAGGCGGCCTGGGAGCCGCCGAGTTCAGCTTCTTCTCGCTGCACAGCTATTTCCTCGGATGCGGGGACTGGGTGTTCTCCTCCGCTCTCCACGACGACACGTCCTGGCGGGTCGACGAATTCCGCGACGCCTTCGAGAAGGCGATGACCGCCGACCAGCTGGAGGTGTCCCTGCGGCTGCACCGGACGGTCCCCGGCTTCGTCGACGCGATGGCCCGGCGCATCGTGGCCGACGGCCCGGCCCTCGTCGGAGCGACCTCGACGTTCCAGCAGAACGTGGCCTCCCTCGCGCTGCTGCGCCGCGTCAAGGAACTCGCCCCCGACGTGAAGACCGTCATGGGCGGCGCCAACTGCGACGGCCCGCAGGGGGAGGCGCTGCACCGCAACTTCCCTTTCCTCGACTACGTCGTACGGGGCGAGGCGGAGCGCACGTTCCCCGAACTCGTCGCGGCGGTCGAGGGCGACGGCGACACCTCGGGCATCGCCGGCCTGTGCCGACGCGACGACGCCGGCCGGAGCGTGAGCAACCCGCCGGCCGAGCGGCTGCTGGCGCCGTCCGAGATACCCTGCCCCGACTACGACCCCTACTTCGAGCGGCTGCGGCGCTCCCGCGTGCAGTCCTGGTACGAGACCGTGCTCACCGTGGAGGGAGCGCGCGGCTGCTGGTGGGGCGAGAAGCACCACTGCACCTTCTGCGGGCTCAACGGTTCGGCGATGACCTTCCGCAGCAAGAGCCCGGGCACCTACCTGAACGAGATCCTCACGCTCGCCGAGCGCCACCGCGTACTGGACTTCTACGCGGTGGACAACATCCTGGAGATGTCCTATCTCGACTCGGTCCTGGACCGGCTCGCCGACGCGCCGTTCGACCTGCGCATCCAGTACGAGGTCAAGTCGAACATGAAGCTGTCGGGGATCGAGCGGATGCGCAGGGCCGGGGTGGTGAGCGTCCAGCCGGGCATCGAGAGTCTCAGCACCCGCGTGCTGAAGATCATGGACAAGGGGGTGAGCGGCACCCACAACGTGCGGTTCCTGCGGGACGCCGAGAGCAACAGCCTCTCCGTGGCCTGGAACTACCTGTACGGATTCCCGGGCGAGACCGCCGAGGACTACCTCCCCGTCATCGAACAGCTGCCCGCGCTGCACCACCTGCATCCGTCCAACGGGGTCAACCGCATCGCGCTCGAACGCTTCAGTCCGTACTTCGACCGCCCCGAACTGGGTTTCGCCGAACGGCGGCCGCACAAGCAGTACTTCGTCACCTACGACCTTCCCGAGTCCGAACTCGCCGATCTGGCCTATGTGTTCGAGACTCCCGGGCGGGGCGTGGACGAGAAGGTGGCGGAGCGGCTCAAGCAGGCCCTGGACGAGTGGGGCGCCAACTACATCCACAGCCGGCTCTCCTGCGTCGACCTCGGCGACCGTATCGAACTGACCAACTCCCGGCCGCACTTCGCCTGGCGGACCCTGACCCTGCGGGACGCCACGGAGGTCGAGCTGTTCCGGGCGTTGCACGACCCCCGGTCCGCCGATCAACTGGTCCGCCGCACGGCCGCGTCCGGGACCGCCTGGGACCGGGAACGGGTCGAGGCCCTGCTGGCCGACTGGCGCCGCCTGGGACTGGTCTTCATCGAGGGCGACCGTGCCGTCCATGTCGCCACCGAGCACGAGAACCAGCTGATCTGCCGGATCCGCCGCGAGTCGGAGGACACCGGCGGACCCGAACTGGCCCTGGAACTGGCCGAGGAGCCCACATGCGTGAAGATCTCCTGACCACCCCGCCGACGCCACCCGTTCCGTCGGCCACGCCACCCGTTCCGTCGGCCACGCCGTACGGGCCCGTCGGCGAGCAGGTGCACGACCTCTACCGGAGCGGGGTGCGGTGCACGGCCCTCGACGAGCCCGTCTCGCTGCGCTCCCCGGACCCGCGCGACCTGCGCGCCCTGGACTTCGTCCGGGTCGCCACCGCCCGGGGCCTGCTGGTGCGCTGGCATCTGCGCGCCGGCCGCCGGGCTCTGCCCGCCCTGACGGCGTACGACCTGTCGCACCTCCAGCCCCCCGTCTCCCTGGACGGCCCCCGGTCCGCCGAACGCCTCGCCCAGTGGAACACCCGCTTCTACCTCGGCCGTTGTGTGTGGCGCCGGGGCCCCGGGTTCGTGCAGATCCGCGACCGGCGGGGCGGCGTGCTGCAACGGTTCGACCTGGTGCAGCCGGTCTACGCACAGGCGGTGGCCCTCCTGGAGAGGCAGCGGACGGACGAGGTCGACCCCGAGGTCCTCAGCGCCCTGCGCGCCGAACGTCTCGTCCTCACCTTCGGCGACGCGCACTGGTGGGCGCCGTACCTGATGGACCGGTGGCCGGTGCCGTCCATGGTCCTGTGAACAGGGGGAGACACGATGGTCGATGACATCGCCGCGGGGATCCTCGCCTGCGGGGCCGTGGTCTGGCTGGTGTGGCGCGGGTTCTTCACCCCGCCGGGCTCGTTCGGCTCGTGGGCGATGTTCTCCCACATCTGTGCCTACCGGGCCCGGCTGTACGACGTGCGGGACGGCCGGCCGGTCTGCCCGTGGGACCACGAACTGCGCCAGGACCACTTCAGCTCCGCCGACGCGCTCGGCTCCCTGGTGAGCTACCTCGACGAGGTGCACGGCTGCCGGGTGGCCGGGGAGGGGGTGCTCCTGGTGCCCTTCGACCAGCTGCGGATCGCGGTCAGGAACGGCCGGGTCGTCCGTGCCTGACCTGCTGTCGGTGCACGGTGCCACGGCCGGCCCGGCACTGTGCTGCTTCCGCCTGGTCCTGGGCACGGCCCTGGTGTGGAAGATCGTCGCCGACCATGTGTACGGCATGGCCCGGTTCTTCGACGACCGCCCCAAGTCCCTGGTGCGCTGGCGCTACGAGCGGGACGAGATGGCGGTGAAGCTGCTGCTGAGCCCGGCCGCGTACAAGGTGTTCTACGTCGCCCGGGCGGTGGCGGCGCTGTGCCTGTTCGCCGGGGTGCTCACTCCGCTCGCGGCGGCGGTGGTCGCCGCCTGGTGCGTGTTCGAGTTCACCTTCGACCGCAAGTTCAACACCGTGTTCCTCGGGGTGATGTGCCTGCCGTTCGTCTTCGCCCGGGGGGCCGACGCCTATCTGAGCCTCCAGTCGCTCCTGGACGCCGGCTCCCCGGCCGGCTTCCTCGACCCGCCCCGCGCGCACGGCGGCGACAGCCTCTCCTGGCCGCAGTTCGCCGCGGTGGTCCTGGTCTTCCAGCTGTACTGGAGCAGCGCCTGGTTCAAGGCCGCGTCCCGCCAGTTCACCAGCGGGGACACCCTGCAGAAGGTCTTCGCGCAGCTCGCGGCCCTGCGCGACGAACTGCCCCCTGGGCGCCGTGAGTACTACTTCCCCGACTGGTTCACCCGCCGGTTCGCCACCGGTGAGCCGTCCCTCGTCGCCCGCCGCTGGCGTCTGCCGTCCCTGACGGCGATCGCGGTGGAGGCCGCCCTGCCGGTCCTGCTGATCGTCCCCGCGACCTGGTACGCGGGGGCGCTGCTCGGACTGCTCACCCACGCCGCGTTCACCGCGATGCTGCCCAAGCGGCTGGTGCCCTTCAGCCTCGCCTCGGTGGGCACCTACGTGCTGTTCCTGCCGCCGTCCACGTTCGTGAACCTGATCGGAGGATGGACATGATCCACCGTGCGGTACGGGCCAAGGCACCCACGAGCTTCGGTGCCCGGGCCCGCGACTACGACCGGCTGCGCCCCGGCTACCCCGGCCGGGCCCTGACCGAGGCCTGGACGGCCCTGGGCGGCGGCCCGCCGGGCACCGCGCTGGACGTCGGCTGCGGGACCGGCAAGCTCGCCGGCGCGCTGGCCGCCCTCGGACACCGGGTCACCGGAGTCGAGCCGGACCCGCGGATGGCGGCCGTCGCCGCGGCGCACGGACTCGCCGTCGAGGTCGGCACCTTCGAGACCTGGGACCCGCGCGGCCGGCGATTCGACCTGGTGGCCTGCGGCCAGGCCTGGCACTGGCTGCGCGCCGGGGACCGTACGGCCAAGGCGGCGCGGTGCCTGCGCCCGGCCGGGCGGATCCTGCTCGCCTGGAACTTCGGCTCCTACGCGCCGTCCGCCGAGGCGGGCCTTACCCGGGTCTACGCGGCCGCGCTGCCCGAGGGGCTGCCGGTCGGGCAGGGCGGCCGGCAGGACCTCACGGAGGCCGACGCCGGCACGTACGCCGACGAACTGCGCGCCCACGGGTTCACGGTGACGAAGATCGCGGTGCCCTGGCAGAGCCGTCTCACGTCCCGGGAGTTCTGCGCGCTGCTCGGCACCGAGAGCCGCCACCTGGCCCTGCCGTGGTCCACCCGGCGCCGGCTGCTCCGCGCGGTGGCCGCGTACCTCGACACCGAGGAGGGCGGAGAGATCCGCACGGACTACACATGCGTGATCGTGGCGGCCACCGGAGCCACGTGACGCCGTGCACGGCCGCCTGACGCCATGCGCGGCCGCCCGGCGGCAATGCGCGCCGCCTGACGGCACATGTTGCCCGACCGACGGCATGCCCGGCTGCCTGACGGCCCGCGCCGCAGGCCGGGGCGTAGCGCGGGGTGGGGCGAGGGTGGTGGGGCGGGGAGATGGGCCCTCCGGCTCATCGGGCGATCCGGATCTTGCCGGTCCTTCCGGTCCTTACGGTCATGACGGTCTCGCCGGTCGTGACGGTCTCGCCGGTTCTGTCGGTCGGGGCGGCCGTGCCTGTCGGGGCCGGTGTGTCAGTGGTCGGTGGGTTCGTGGGGCTTGACGCGAGGCTTCGGGATGTCGGTGTGGGTGCCCTCGTGTGCGTCGGCGTCGGCGGCCTCGGGCCCGGTTCCGGCCGAGTCCTCGGCTTCGGCGGTGTCCTGGGCGCCTGCTCCTGCTCCGGCTCCGGAGATGTCGTCCAACTGGCCTGCTGTCGGCGCCAGGTGGTTGGCGGTGGCCAGTAGGGCCAGGCCGGCCGTGATGGTGAGCAGTGGAACCGCGACGCCGAACGCGTCGGCCAGTGCCCCGCAGAGCACGGGGGCGAGCCAGCCGCAGGACTGCACGGCCATGTTCACCGACGTCAGGACCCGCGCGGCCATCGCGTCCGGCACCGCCGCCACCATCGCCGCCCCGAACACGGCGTTCAGCGGGGTGACGAACACGATGCTCACGCCGAGGCAGAGGCCCGCCGCCCACGGCCACGCGGCCAGCGGGACGAGCCCGGCGACGCCGAACACCAGCATCCAGGAGACGAGCAGGACGAGACGGCGGCCGCTGACCCGCCGTACGACCCACCCGCAGGCGAGCGCCCCGCCCAGCCCGCACGCCGTCGCGATCCCCTCGGCCGAGCCGATCTGCGCGGACGAGGCGCCGTGGTGCCGCAGCGCCACGACGAACATGAAGGCCACCCCGGTGAAGAGCAGGTTCATCAGCGCCGACCACACCAGCGTGTACCGCAGGAACGGCACCCCCCGGACGAACGCGAGACCGGCGCCCAGGTCCCGGCCCAACGGCGGTCGCCGGGCGGCCCGTTCGGCCGGGTCGGGGCCCATCGGCGTACGGATCAGCAGGCAGGCCACGGTGACGGCGGCGTACGACAGCGCGTCCGCGAGGAACGGCGCCCAGCGGGCCAGCGCGAACAGCGTCCCGCCGAGCGGCGCCCCGGCCAACTCCGCGCTGTGGTCGCGTACTTCGGCGCGCGCGAAGGCGGCCCTGAGCTGCGCCCGCGGGACGATCCGCCGTACCAGCGGGGCCGCCGCGCCGGCGAACACCGCCGACGCCAGGCCCTGCACCAGCGCCAGGGCGGCGATCAGCGGCAGCCACGGGTGCCCGGCGGCCACCGCCCAGCAGACCGTTCCCGTCGTGGCGAGCTGGGTCAGGGAGGCCCCCGTCAGCAGTGCCCGGCGTGAGCAGCGGTCGGCGGCCACGCCCGCCGGGAGCAGGCCCGCGGCGAGACCGGCGCTCGCGCACGTGCCGACCACGCCGGCCGCCGCCGCGGAACCGGTGACGGCCAGCATCAGCAGCGGGAACGCCAGCCTGGAGACGCTGGTGCCCAGCGCGGACACGGCGGTCCCCGACCACCACAGGTTGTGGTCCCGGTTCCGCCACAACGACGGGGGATCCTGCCCCGGGACACCCCGCGCTCCGTCGGTCACCGGCCGCGCAGCCCGTTGCCGATGACCTGGGCGGTGCGCGCGGCGACGTCGGCGATCCGCTCCAGACGGTGCCCGGGATCGGTCACCACACACAGGGACGTCAGCGGCGCCCGCCCCGGCCGGCCGGGCAGCGGTACGGCCGCGCAGCACACCCCCGGTACCAGTTCCTCCCGGTCGAAGGCGGCGCCGCGGGCCCGGATGGCGGCGGCCTCCCGCGCCCAGGACCCGGGTGGCGGGCCGGGCAGGGCGACGGGTCCGGCCGTGGCCATCAGGACCTTGCCGGCCGCGGCGCGCCACGGCCAGGTGGACCCGCGACGGGCCACGACGGACGGCTCGGCCTCCTTGCCGGGCACCCATTCCAGGACCAGTGACTGCCCCTTCCACAGCACACAGATCCCCACCGCGGCGCCCGTGAGTTCCGCCAGCTCCCGCATCGGCCGCCGGGCGGCGGACCGCAGCGCCGGGTTCGGTTGCCACCGGTGCCCGAGCCGGTACATCTGCGGTCCCATCCGGTAGCCGCCGCGATGCCGTTCCACCGCCCCCAGCTCGGCCAGCTGTTCGAGGAGCCGGTGGGCGGTCGACTTGGGCAGCCCGCACTCCGCCGCCAGCCTCGTCAGTCCCGCCTCCCCGGCCCGTTCCACCGCTTCGAGGAGACCGAAGGCGCCCTCCAGCACGCTGCGGCCCGCGGCCCCCGGCGACGAGGTCATGGTCGCCGCGGCCGCACCTGTCCCACCTGGTCCGTTCAAGCCGTTCACCCCCGTCGCCCGTGCCGGGTCCCCGCATCGGGCGTCTGCTCGGCCAGTACGCCAGCAGGTTCGCATCAGGCCATGTGCAGAAACGTTGTCGATTGCTTGTCGGAAATAAGGGGGGACGGTGAAAGATGGGGTCGACCGCGGGGGCGGGGGCGGGCAGGGGGGAGCGAACAGCATGGTGCAGGTGCACTTACTGGGGCCCGTGGAACTGTCGGCCGGGGGGCGCACGGTGGAGGTGGGGCCCCCGCAGCGTCGTACGGTGCTGGCCGTGCTGGCCGTGGAGACCGGCCGGCCCGTCACGGTGGCCGCGCTCATCGACCGGGTCTGGGACGCCGGCCCGCCGGACGCGGCACGCCGGGCGGTGCACGCCCACATCGCCGGTATCCGGAGGGTGTGCGCACAGGCCGGGGACCGCGGTTCGCGGCCGTTGCCGCTGCTGCGCCGGTCGAGCGGTTACGTGCTGGACGCCGACCCCGAACAGGTCGACGTGCACCGGTTCCGCATGTTCGTCGACCGCGCCCAGGCGGCGGAGCAGCCGGACGACAGCAGGTCCGCGCTGCTGCGCCAGGCGCTCGGGCTGTGGCGCGGGGAGCCGCTCAGCGGACTGCACGGGCAGTGGGCGGCGCGGATGCGCGAGGCCTGGCGGCGGCAGCGGGTGGACGCCGCGGTCGGCTGGGCCCTGATCGAGCTGCGCCGCGGCGAGCCCGACGCGGTCATCGGCCCGCTCACCGACCTGCTCGCCGAGTATCCGCTGGTGGAGCCGCTGGCCGACATGCTGATGCGGGCCCTGTACGACGCCGGGCGCGGCGCGGAGGCCCTGGACTGCTTCGCCACGGTACGACGATGGCTCGCGGAGGAACTGGGCACGCCCCCCGGCCCGGCCCTGCACACGACCCACCAGTCGATCCTCCACGGTCACCGCCCCCCACCCCCCTCCCCGGAG